>NZ_DAMBHK010000008.1:30651-44410 GCF_032060305.1 Kaistella sp.
ACGATAAAATCAAAGCTGTGGTTTTCAGAATAAACAGCCCTGGCGGAAGCGCAAACGCTTCTGATGAGATCCTTTTTGAACTTCAGCAACTGAAAAAGAAAAAACCATTAGTCGTATCTTTTGGTGATTATGCAGCCTCAGGCGGATACTACATCGCAATGGCGGCAGATAAAATTTATTCAGAACCCAACACCCTTACCGGTTCAATCGGGGTCTTCGGAATTATCCCCTATTTCAAAGAACTTGCTAATAAAAACGGACTGAATTCACAGGTCGTTACTACCAATGCCAACTCCAATATGTATTCACCTTTAAACGGAGTTACGCCTGGCGGAGTTTCAATTCTCACTAAAAGCGTAGAGCAAACGTATAAGCGTTTTGTGCATTTTGTTACTCAAAACAGAAAAAAATCTTTTGATCAGATTGATGAAATCGGTGGTGGTAGAGTCTGGAGCGGCACACGAGCGAAACAAATCGGACTTGTTGACGAATTGGGCTCATTAAATGACGCTATAAATTTTGCAGCACAAAAAGCTAAAATGAAAAAGTACAATGTTGCAGCATATCCTAAAAAAGTTTCTAAATTCGAGCAGTTCTTTAAAGATATAGAAGAGGAACAAATCTCCAACAGATTTATTAAAAATAAAATTGGAGAAGAGAATTTTAAAATATTTGAGCAGATCACCAACCCACAAATGCAGAGCGGTGTGATGATGCAGATGCCTTATGGAATTAAATTCGATTAGACACAAATAATCCCGGACTGAAATCAGTCCGGGATTATTTTTATTTTTTTATAAGCGATTAAGCTCTTCTTGTTGCCATACCGTAAATCCAAAGAACCAATAAAGCTCCGAGAACGGCTAGGAACATACTCTTAATGTCAAATTCATCAACAGTACCCCATCCTAACATACTGCCGATCCATCCTCCAACGAATGCACCTACGATACCTAGAATAATTGTCATTAGCCAACCCATGCCCTGATTTCCCGGCATAACAAATTTTGCGATTGCACCTGCGATAAGACCAAAAATGATCCAAGTTAAAATACCCATAGTTTTAAAATTTTAATGTTAATATTTAGTATTTGGTTTTCTAAAATTAAGAAAAAGTAATTAAAACTATGTAATAATTGTTAATTACGTTTTCTGAAAAAAGAATCTACAAATTCCGTTCCATTAAATAATTGCAGGTCTGTCATTTTTTCTCCAACGCCAATATATTTTACCGGAATCTGGAACTGATCCGAAATTCCAATCACAACGCCACCTTTCGCAGTTCCGTCTAATTTAGTGATCGCTAATGCATTAACTTCGGTAGCGGCAGTAAACTGTTTTGCCTGCTCGAAGGCATTTTGCCCTGTTGATCCATCTAAAACCAAAAGCACCTCATGCGGTGCATCGGGAAGAACCTTCTGCATTACCCTTTTTATTTTGGTAAGCTCGTTCATTAAATTCACCTTATTATGAAGTCTTCCGGCAGTATCAATGATGACTACATCGGCATTATTCGCAACAGCACTTTGTACGGTATCAAAAGCCACAGAAGCCGGATCGGAACCCATTCCTTGTTTAATAATCGGTACGCCTACTCTTTCACTCCAAATTACCAATTGGTCCACTGCAGCAGCACGAAAAGTATCTGCAGCGCCTAAAACTACTTTTTTTCCTTCTGATTTAAATTGATGGGCCAGCTTTCCGATGGTTGTCGTTTTGCCTACACCGTTTACACCAACAACCATAATCACATAAGGTTTCTTGGTTTCATCGATATTTCCTGATCCTGCATGGGGATTTTCCAAAAGTAATCCGGAAATTTCTTCTCGCAGAATAGCATCAAGTTCATCTGTGCTCACAAATTTATCACGAGCAACTCGGTCTTCAATTCTTTGGATAATTTTTATTGTTGTAGAAGCACCAACGTCGGAAGCGATTAACACTTCTTCGAGATCATCCAGCACTTCGTCATCAACTTTCGATTTTCCTACAACCGCTTTGGAAATTTTTTCGAAAAATCCCTGATTCGATTTCTCGAGCCCTTTGTCTAAAGTTTCCTTTTCTTCTTTTTTAAATATATTTTTGAACCAACTCATTTTTCAGTATCAGTTTTATGTTGATTATGGTCTTCTGTTTTAGCGATAGCAAATATAACAAAAAAACTACCCAATTATTTTTGGATAGTTTTATATCATCAAAGCTGTAGAGAATTATTTTTTCAAATAACCTTCAACCTCGTCAGCATTCATCACTTTTTCTTCGAAAACGTAAGCACCTGATTTAGGAGACTTCACCATTTTCACTACTTTGGTCATTTTTTTAGACCCTGCACCACCCTGTAGGGATGCTACTACTTTCTTTGCCATTTTTTATTCTTTTAAAAAATTACTTGATTTCCTTGTGAAGGGTATATTTTTTAAGAACAGGATTGAATTTTTTCAACTCCAATCTTTCTGTAGTGTTCTTTTTGTTTTTGGTCGTAATGTATCTTGACATTCCTGCGACACCGGTTTCTTTGTGCTCTGTGCACTCAAGAATCACCTGAACTCTGTTACCTTTTTTAGCCATTACTTATCTTTTTTTATAAATCCGTTTCTTGCTGCTCTTTCAATCGCTTCTTCGATACCAATCTTGTTGATAACTCTCAATCCGTGTGCAGAAACTTTTAAAGTTACAGATTTTTCTTGCTCCGGAAGGTAAAATTTCTTCTCCAATAAGTTAATTTCAAAACGACGCTTCGTTTTGTTATTAGCGTGAGAAACATTGTTTCCAACCATGGCACGCTTTCCTGTTATTTGGCAAATTCTTGACATATCTCGATGTTCTTTTTTACTACTAAATATTTGAGAGTGCAAAATAACAAAGAATTTTCCACTTAGACAAATATTTATGAATTAATTATTTATATTTTTTTTAATCTTTCCTGATGCTTTATCTGTTCACACTTCATGAAAGACTGCACTCCTTTTATTCAGACAATATTCACTTCTCTTTCCAACCCGATACCGAATTTGTTCTTCACAGATTCAATAATCATGGTTGAAAAATCATAAATTTCCTTTCCGGTTGCATTGCCAGTTTTGTTTACAATAACCAATGCCTGAAGTTCATGCGATGCCACATTACCAACTTGTTTTCCCTTCCAGCCGCACTGCTCTATAAGCCAGCCTGCTGGTATTTTTACCATTTCTCCGTTTGGATAGTTCGGCATTTGCGGATAACTGTTCTGCACCTCTGTAAATTGCTGCAGCGGAATGGTTGGGTTCTTAAAAAAACTGCCGGCATTTCCCAAAATCTTCGGATCTGGAAGTTTGCTTTGGCGGATACTGATTACTGCCCGCGAGACATCCTGAATCGTCGGATTTTTGATGCCAAGCTTATCGAGTTCGTTTTTTATAGCGCCGTATTCGGTCTTGATCTGATGATTTTTTCTTGAAAGTTTAAAAGTAACTTCCAGAATTACGTATTTTCCCTTTACTTCCCCCTTGAAAATTGAGTCGCGGTAACCGAAACCGCATTCTTCTTTATTAAATTCTTCAATCTCTAAAGTTTCAATATTCAACACTTTACACTTTTCAAAAGTATCTTTAATTTCTGTTCCGTACGCCCCAATGTTCTGCATTGGGGATGTCCCCACGTTTCCCGGAATTAGGGAAAGATTTTCTAAACCTCCATAATTTTCAGATAGACAGAACTGCACAAACTCATGCCAGTTTTCGCCGGCTTTCGCAGTGACTAAAACTTCACTTTCATTCAAAAACTCTTCAGAAATTCCTTTTAAATCGAGTTTTATTACCAAGCCGCCAAAATCTTGAGTGAACAAAATATTACTACCTCCTCCTAAAAAGAGAATTTCAAAGTGATTGATTTTAGCAAACTCGATGGCATATTTTAAGTCATCAACATCTTTAACTTCCGCAAAATATTTCGCGGAAACATCAACTCCGAAAGTGTTGAGATTTTTTAAAGAGTATTTTTCCTGAATTTTCATTGCGTTACAAACGTTAACTTTTAATTTAGGCTAAAGCCAAAAGGTTTCAGAATCAGAAAACGGGCTAAAGCCCGTTCCCAGTTTTCTACAGATTGAATTCGAGTTTATACTTCTGAAGTGCGTCGTTCAGCAATTCGACACTTCTGCGCAAATCTTCTTCTTTTAAAACATACGCAATACGGACCTGTTTTTTTCCGAGTTCAGGATTGCTGTAGAAGCCACTCATTGGGGCAACCATTACCGTTTCGCCGTTGTGTGAATAATGCTCAAGAAGCCATTGTGCAAAAACATCGGTATCCTCCACCGGAAGTTCGGCAACGCAGTAAAATGCACCTTTAGGTTTCGGGCAGATTACGCCTGGAATCCCGTTAAGTAAATCAACCAGTAAATTTCTTCGGTGCGTATATTCTTCGCGTACTTTTCGGATGTATGCTTCATCATCGTGGTGTGCGGCGGCCGCAGCAATTTGTCCCAGCAAAACCGGACTTAATCTTGCCTGTGCAAAAAGCATTGCAGCATCATGAATTTTTTTAGAACGTGTAATCATGCAGCCAATTCTGGCTCCGCACATACTGTACCTTTTGGATTCCGAATCTACGATGATGCAGTTTTCGGCAAGTTCGGGGAAATCGAACATCGAAACCTGGTGTTTTCCGTCGTAAACATATTCGCGATAAACCTCATCAGAAATTACAACAATATCATGTTTCAGAGCAATTTCCGCAAGTTTCTGAAGCTCTTCTCTTGTATAAAGATAACCGGAAGGGTTTCCCGGGTTACAGATAAGGATTGCACGTGTTTTATCTGTGATTTTCTTCTCGAATTCCTCAATCGGCGGCAGGGCAAAACCGGTATCAATTGTTGAAGGAATAGCCACAACTTTTACGTTGATCGCGTTTGTAAAACCATTATAATTTGCGTAATAAGGCTCAGGAATAATCACTTCATCACCATCATCACAAAGCGTTGAAATTGCAAAATTCAGCGCTTCAGACCCTCCGTTGGTTACAATAAAATTATCTGTCGTTAGATCTGTAAAACCCAAAGAGTGGTAATAGTCCTTCAGTGCGGTTCTGTAATCCAGATTTCCTTCAGACAGGGCATATTCCAGCACTTTCAAATCGATGTTTTTCACAGCATCCAGCGCTGTTTGAGGAGTTTCAATATCGGGCTGACCAATATTCAGATGATAAACTTTTATCCCTTTCTGTTTGGCTTGCAGCGCATACGGAACAAGCTTTCTAACGGGTGACGCAGGCATATTTTCTGCTCTGTGAGAAATTTTCGGCATTATGTTGAATTTTTACAAAAATAAGGATTTTTTTCGGGAGCAATCAAGGGTAGTTTCTCTCGCCAAAGATCATCCGGCTCTTCGCTGCAATCTTTTTGCCTGTGCAAAAAGGATTTCCGCTGCGATCCGGGCTAAAAGTTCTGTCGTTCTATTTCCGAAAAAACTTCAGGTCATAAAAAAAACCGCAGAAAATTTCTGCGGTTTAACTTGAATAATAGTTTATTTAATAAATCCTTTGTTTTTCAACAATGGCTCAATATCCGGCGTTCTGCCAGTGAAATCTTTATAAGCCTGATTTAAATCCACTGAGTTTCCAACCGATAGAATATATTTCCTGAAACGGTCGCCATTAGCTCTGGTCATACCGCCGTTGGTTGTAATCCAGTCCCAGGCATCCGCATTCAGCACGTCACTCCACATGTAAGCGTAATAACCGGCCGAATAACCACCACCCCAAATGTGTGCAAAATAAGGCGTGTGATATCTTGGCGGTACTTCTTTCAGATTGAAGCCATATTTCGCTAAAACTTCTTTTTCAAACTCCAATGCAGGCTTAAACTGCGATTCATCCGTCACCGAATGCCAGTTCATATCCAAAGTCGCCGCAGAAACCAGTTCTGTTGTAGAATATCCCTGGTTAAATGATGCTGCGTTTTTGATTTTATCAACCAAAGTCTGTGGCATAGGTTGCTTGGTCTGGTAATGGATGGCGTAATTTTTCAGCACGGAAGGCTCTAGCGCAAAAAACTCATTGATTTGCGACGGGAATTCGACAAAATCCCTTGGCGTATTGGTTCCGGAAACCGAAACATATTTCTGGTTTGCAAAAAGGCCGTGCAGCGTATGCCCAAATTCATGGAACATGGTGGACACATCATCGTAAGAAATTAAAGATGGTTTTCCGTCAGCAGGTTTTTGATAGTTGAATACATTCACAATCACAGGTTTCTGACCAAGCAGATGCGACTGTTCAACGAAGTTGCTCATCCAGGCACCGCCGTTTTTGTTGCTTCTTGTATAAAAATCAAGATAATAAAGCGCCATCGATTTTCCGTCGTTATCGAAAACCTCATAAGCCACTACATCCGGATGATAAACCGGCAGGTCTTTTCTTTCTTTAAAAGTGATTCCGTAGAATTTTTCAGCTGCATAGAACACCCCTTTCTCCAGAACAGTTGTTACTTCGAAATATGGTTTTATGGCGTTTTCATCTAAATCGTATTTTGCTTTTCTTACCTGCTCAGAGTAGAAGTTCCAGTCCCAAGGCTCAACGGTGAATCCGCCTTTCTGTTTGTCGATCAAAGCCTGAATCTCGTTGCTTTCTCTTTTGGCAGTTTCTACAGCTGGTTTTGCGAGTTGAGCTAAAAGATTCATAGCATTTTCTGGAGTTTTCGCCATTTGATCCTGAAGTTTCCATTCTGCGAAAGATTTTTTACCGGAAAGATGTGCTTTTTCCATTCTCAGTTTGGCCTGTCTTTCGAGGATGCTTCTGGTGTCATCAGCATTACCTTTTTCAGCTCTGTACCAGGATGCTTTAAAGAGTTTTTCTCTGGTAGCTCTGTTTTTCAGATTCTGCAAAAGTGGCTGCTGGGTTGTATTTAAAAGCGTTAATAGATATTTACCTTGGTGACCTGCCGCTTTCGCATCTGCTGCAGCTGCGGCAATTTCGTCAGCGGAAAGTCCGTCTAATTCTTTCACATCAGAAATCAGCACGGCTCCGTTCTTTCTTGCATCCAAAAGTTTGCTGGTAAACTGGGTTGAAAGTGTCGCCAGTTCTTCATTAATTTTTTTTACTTTCTCCTTGTTTTCGGCAGAAAGATTGGCTCCTGCGATCTCGAAATTTGTTTTGTACAACTCAAGAACTCTTTTTTCCTCAGCCCCTAAATTCTCTGTGCTGATGGCTTTAATTCTTGAATAAAGTTTTTCATTCAGATAAATTTTATCACTTAACCCCGAAAAAACCGGCGCATATTCTTCTTCAAGTTTCTGTAAAGCAGGATTTGTGTTGGAACCGGTGAGGTTATAAAAAATAATCTGCGCTCTCTTCAGGATTTCGCCGCTGTTTTCGAGTGCAACAATGGTATTGGCAAAGGTGGGAGCACTAGGGTTATTCGCAATGTTTTCGATTTCAGCAAGCTGAACCTTCATTCCGTAATCAAATGCAGGTTTAAAATGCTCATCTTTAATCTTATCAAATTCAGGCGCCTGATATTGCAGCGCACTTTTCTTCATAAAAGGATTGGAAGCTAAACTTGCATCGGGAACAGGAATTTCTGTAGTTGTGGAATCTGTAGTTTTCATCGTAGAACAGGCAGTATTAATTGCCAGAGAGGAAATTAATAATACGGATGTAATATTTTTCATTTTTGAACTGTTAATTGAAGTAAAGATATTAAATTTAAGCAAATTAAAAACCAAAACATATGAAAACGCTTATTACCACAGTGGCAGTTTGTGGATTTCTCCTGTCGTGTTCAATGAAATCCGACAGTCTTTTTCCCTTGAACCTGACTCAAAAAGAAGGCAAAGGAATCATTAAAACATCGCAGTTTGAAATGAATATCGACGAAATAAAAGTAGCGCAGTCGATTTCCGCCGAAGTTGTGAAATCCGATACCGAAAAAGTGGTGATTACCGCTCCTTCCGATATTATGGATGATATTTTGGTTGATAATGTAGACGGGAAACTCTTCATCCATTTTAAACCTAACATGAATATTTCGGCAAAAAATGTGGCTGCAAAGATTTTCGTGAAGGATTTTACGCGTCTTGAAGCCACTTCCTCAGCTAAAATTAAAGTTGAAGATAAATTTACACAGGACAAAACCGATGTAAAAGTTTCGAGTTCGGGAAGCATTACCGGAAATCTGGAAGCGAATGACCTTTCGGTAGATGTATCGAGCTCGGGGAGTTTTTCTGGAGAAATCTGGGCGGTAAATCTGGAGGCAGAAGCGACTTCTTCCGGCGACATCAAATTTTCAGGTAAAGCTAAAAACGCTGAGCTGAGAGCATCTTCTTCCGGCAGTTTAAAAGCCCGCGATCTTAATGCTTCTTCTGCAGAAATTCAGGCGTCCAGCAGCGGAAGCGTAAGTCTTTCCGTGAGTACGGAATTGGATGCAACTGCAAGTTCTTCGGGTGATATTTCGGTGTACCGCACTGGAAATCTTACTATCAAAAATCAGAAGAAAAGCAGTGGTGGAAGTATATCGCTCCATTAATTTTACAGTACTCTGCTCACCTTAAAAACAATGTATGCTTACTCAAGTCCATCCCAAAATACCGATGCGAAACAAGAAAATTACCCGTGAATTCTATATCAATTCGTTGGGTTTTGAGGAAATTGGAACCGTAGATTTTGAGGGGTATTTAATGATTAAAAGAGACCAAATCGAGCTGCATTTTTTTCTGTTTGAAACCATCAGTCCGCTGGAAAACTATGGCCAAATCTACATTCGGACAGATGATATTGAAGCATTATACGAAGATTTCATCCGAAAACAAATCGAAATTCATCCAAACGGTAAGTTGCAACGAAAACCCTGGGGACAAAAGGAGTTTTCCATCCTCGATCCGGATGGAAATCTGCTGACTTTCGGACAGTTTTTAGATTAATTCATAAAAAAATCAGTCTCCAAAAAGACTGATTTTTTTTTATTTTTTTTTGCGAAAAATTTTACCAACCCCCTGAAGCGCCACCGCCACCGAAGCTTCCGCCACCGCCGAAACCTCCAAATCCACCTCCGGAACCGCCGCCAAATCCGCCGCCTCCGAAACCTCCCCCGCCAAAGCTTCCTGGGAATGGGAAAAATCCGCCCGGATAGGTTCGTCGCCCGCGACGCGAAAGAATCACATCGTCATCGTCATCATGGTTTCCTCCTCCGCCTCTGTTCCTGAACAGGATACTTAGAATCATCATCACAAAAAATGCGATGAAAATGATTTTCACAATACTAATTTCTCCTTCTTCCGGGGTTTCCTTTATGATAGGTTTGAATTTACCTTCAACTACTTCCATCAAAGCGGTCGTTCCACGGTTGATTCCCTCATACCAAAGTCCCTGTTTGAAGTTTGGAGTTACGATGTAGTCAAGAATCTGCCCTGCCACAGAGGCAGTGAGATATCTCTCAACACCCCTGCCCTGCTGAATGGCAAATTTCCGGTCTTCTGTCGCTATCAGAAATACGATACCGTTGTCTTGTTCCTTTTCCCCGATTCCCCACTTTTCACCATACATGGTCGCGAGATAATTGATGTCCTCGCCTTTTGTGGTGGGAATAATAATCACTGCGATTTCGGTAGAAGTGGAGTCGTAAAATTTAATAAGCTTCTGGTTAAGCTGCTCCCTTTCGGTTGCATTCAACAAGCCTACTTCGTCTGTCACAGGAAAAATTTTCGCTGGTTTTGCAGGGACTAACTGGGCAAAAACAAAGATGTTCAGCCCCAGAAAAAGAACAGAAAGAAATTTATTTAGAGAACGTAATCTCATTCGACAGTTCATTGTGATTTTCTCCCGAAACCGGGAAATGTTTTTTGAGTTCGAAACCGGTTTTAAGGATGGCATTCCTTAAACCGTCGTGGTAATTTCCTTTGGTAAATTCCGCTGTAATTTGATCGTGCAGTTGGTCCCAGAAATTCTGATGAACTTTCTGATGAATGCCGGCATCGCCAATAATGGTGAGGTAATGCTGCTCGAAATTTACATGAAAAAGCACCGCGTTTCTTTCCGCAGTTTTATCCTTGCAAAGGGTTTTGAAGACTTCAAAAGCAATCTCCGCATTGTTTCCTTCAGAATTGGAATCAATATGCACACGGATTTCGCCGGTAGAATGATCTTCTGCTGACTGAATGGCTTCCACAAGGGAAGCCATCTGTTCATCTGTAAGGAAATTGCTCATTAATTGGTGAATACTTCAGGTGCTTTTTCGGCTCCTGCTGCAGCTTTGAAATAAGGTTTTTCTTTAAAATTGGTAAAGTTGGCCAAAATACTATTCGGGAAAGTCTTGATCGAAGTATTATAGTCCTGAGCCGCTTCGTTATAATAAACGGTTTCGCTTCGGATGCTGTTTTCAATCGCGGTGTATTCCCTCTGGAAATTCATGTACTGCTGATCCGCTTTTAAATTGGGATACTGCTCTACTACGGCCATCAACCTGCTCAACGCTCCACTTAATTCACCCTGTGCTGCCTGGAATCTTGCTATGTCGGCCTCAGTCATATTCGTTGGGTCTACCGTGATAGAAGTTGCTTTTGAACGTGCTTCAATCACTTTCGTTAAGGTTTCCTGCTCGAATTGCGAATAGGATTTAACTGTTCTTTCAAGATTTGGGATCAGGTTCGCACGCTTTTGGTACACCGTTTCCACGTTAGACCATTTTGTATTCACATTCTGTTCCTTGGTCGTGAAACTGTTATAACCGTTTTTGCCCCAGAAAAATAAAATTGCGGCAATAACGAGAAGAGCAATACCGATGGTTCCGGCGCTCATACAACCTCTGTTTCTCATAGTTTAATATTTTTAATGTTTAATGATAGGTACCCAAATATACAAATTATATGCTAAATTTGTGAAAATTTAAGAAAAATGATCACAATTGTAGTGGCGATGGGTTTAAAAAATGAGATTGGGGCCGGCAATCAACTGCTATGGCATTTGCCAAGGGATTTAAAACATTTTAAAGAATTGACTTCCGGACACCCTATTATCATGGGAAGAAAAACCTATGAGAGCATTGGAAAACCTTTGCCAAACCGCACCAATATTGTGGTTTCACGAAAAAAAGACTGGTTCGAGGAAGGCATCCTGATTGTGGGAAGCCTTAAAGAAGCTATTAAATTCGCGAAAAAGCTGGATGAAAACATCTTCATTATCGGAGGCGGCAATATTTACGAACAGACCATTGATCTAGCCGACAGACTGGAAGTAACCCAGGTGCAAGCCGAACTGAAAGCTGATGTATTCTTCCCGAAAATTAATCCGAAAATCTGGGAGAAAACTTCAGAAACCTGCCATGAAAAAGATGAAAAAAACAACTACAATTTCTGTTTCCAGACCTTCGAGAAAAAGTCTGAAATCTAACTTCTGAAGTTAACCTCAAATTTCTATCTTTGCACTCATAAATTTTAACAATGAACAAATACATAAAATTCGTTATCGCAGGTTTAATGATTGCCGCTGGAATTTATCTCATGATGAACCGTAACATCGGCTGGGGAATCGTAGTCGTACTCCTTTCTTCCATTCCGGTGCTTTTGTTCTTCAAAAATGAATATATCCTGGCTGCATTCTGGTATCTGAGAAAGCAGAATATGGAGAAAGCGACCAAATGGCTGTCTAAAATCACCAATTTCGAATCTCAGCTTCACCGCTCTCAGTATGGCTATTTCCATTATTTACAAGGACTTACTTTAGCGCAGGATCATCCTCAAAAAGTAGAACCTTTAATGAAAAAAGCGTTGGAATATGGCCTGAACATGAAACACGACCGTGCCATGGCAACGCTGAACATTGCTGCAGGTGCGATGCAGAAAGGCAGAAGACAGGAAGCTACAAAACTTCTTGAAGAAGCCAAAAGATTAGATTCTGCAGGAATGATGACCGAACAGATCAAGATGCTGAAAGATCAGCTGAAAATGCCGACGATGCAGAAACACATGCACAATCCGAACATGAGACAGCGTGGGAAATTCTATTAAAATGCTCTCACTGTAAATCATGAAATCCTGAAAATTTTCAGGATTTTTTTTTGAAAAATAATTATAATGATTAATTGGATATGATGCCCAGCTAATCAAATACTCCAGAAATTTTACATTTCCGAATTCTGTTCCACGCCATAAAATTTAGGCATCTGCCAATGGTATTTCACGGCCAGTGTACGTATTGCAACTATAAGCAAAATGGTGGAAATCTGCACAAAAGCATAAGATAACCGGCTGTAATTTACCAAAATAAGAAAAACACTTCCGCCTACAATACAAGCCGTGGCATATATTTCTTTCCTGAAAATAAGCGGTATCCTGTTGAGTAAAATATCACGGATAATACCGCCAAAACAGCCGGTAATAGTGCCCAAAGTAAGACAGATCAATGGATGAAGATCTGCATTCAAACCCTTCTGAATTCCAATAATGGTAAAAAGTCCCAGCCCGAAACTGTCGAAAATAAACAGCGTCACCTGGAATTTGTTCTCTATTGATTTAAAAATCATCGAAAAAATACAGGTAATAAAAATTACCGTACACATGATCAGATCATGCATCCAGAAGACGGGAACATCAAGCAGTAAATCGCGCACCGTTCCGCCACCAACAGAGGTAATGAACGCAATAATTAAAACTCCAAAAGGATCAAGCCGTTTCTGCATTGCAGCGAAACTTCCCGACATGGCAAAAGCTACCGTGCCGAGTAATTCTATGGCGAGATTAAGATTTTCGTGAACCTGCAAAATATTATTTTTTTATTGGAACCCGCACTGTATCCGGAACCAAAAGCTTATAATCACCACCGAAGGTAATAATCTCTCTTACAATACTGCTGCTGATAAATGATTTTCCGGCTGAAGTTAAAAGAAAAATTGTTTCAATCTTATTTTCTTTAGTAAGTTCCCGGTTTGTTTGGGCAATGGCTTTTTCAAACTCAAAATCTGCGGGATTTCTTAGTCCGCGGAGAATAAAGTTCACATTTTTGCTGTGGCAATAATCGATAGTTAAACCTTCAAAATGATCCACCTCCACATTCGGGAATTTTTCAAATGTTTTCTTGATGAATTCTACGCGTTGTTCCAGCGAGAACATATATTTTTTCTGTGAATTCTGGCCAATCGCGATAATGATCTTATCGAAAAGCGGGGCAGCTCTTTCCACAATATCGTAATGACCAAGCGTAATCGGGTCAAACGAACCCGGAAAAACAGCTACTTTCATAGTTTTTAGTTTATATTTTCATTAGATTGATCGAAGAATAACTTGAGATTCTCAGCATGAATGGAGCAGTCTGATCCAATAACCTGATTTGCGACGAGGTTTAGAATCAACTTATCTCGCCCTACTACAGCAGCGTTTTTATAAATTTTGCCTCCCAAAAGAACAAATGTTATTCTGTCCGTCCAATTTTCGTCCTCGTTAGTTTTGGATATTTTCCCAGTAAATAGTAAATCACCTTTCTTATCTTTAATTTCGTAATAGTTTCTCATCTTAAGTCCATTTTTTTCTACATTATGTGAAAGCATGTAGGAAAAGCATTTTTTATCGTCAAGAAATATTGTGTCATTTTTAAAATAGACATTTTCCGGTTCAGAATTGTTTTTAGGCAAGTTAAGTTTTAAAGTTTCAAAATTTTGAGACCATGATAAAAATGGGAGCAGTACTAATGCGATATTCAGAATAAATTTCATTTTATTTCAATAAAGCTTTTTGTACCTCATTTCCGCATAAATCTTTAATGGATATTCCATAGATTTTTGCCTGCTGCGGCAGGA
>NZ_DAMBHK010000008.1:44510-46611 GCF_032060305.1 Kaistella sp.
GTGTCCCAATAAGCCTGCAGTTCACCATTTTCGCCCGGTTTCCCATGAATGATATTGAAACATACATCAAATTTCACTTTGTAATTACTTTCAAGGGTAACCGAAAAATCTGCTTTATTGATGGGGAGATTCTGGTCTCTGTCGTCTACGAAATACCATTCGTCTTTCAGGATTACGACTTTATATACGTTGTATAAATCACGGTCCAGGGAATCGTAAATAAGCTGTCCGCTTTTCAGGGAAACCTTGTACTCATCGGAATATCCACCCATTACTACGGCTACATTTTTCTTTTTCATGCCTTTTAATCTAATCTAGCAAATTTAAACAAAATGTTTAAAATTAGCGTGGTAGCGCCTAATTATTATCCTTAAGATCCTCAAAAATAAAACATCATCATTTCATGAAAAATTAGTGAAACCTGACTTTTCTTTACTCCGAAAAATACCTATTTTTGCAGCCTATGAAAAGATGGTATCTCTACCCTTTTTCCCTTGGTTATCATTTCGTAACAAGCATCAGAAACGTAATGTATGATTGGGGAATTTCTAAATCGACGAAATTTAAAACTCCGATCATCAATGTCGGGAATCTTTCTGTGGGCGGAAGCGGAAAATCTCCTATGGTAATGTATCTGGCAGAATTGCTCTCCAAAAATTACAGAACCGGAGTCCTGTCCCGCGGTTACGGAAGACTGACCAAAGGCTACGGCATTACCAATTACGAAAGCAATTATAAAACAGTGGGAGATGAGGCGATGCAGTTGTTTGAACGCTTCAAAAACCGCTTTGTCATCGGTGTTTCGGAAGAACGCGTCCCCGGCGCAAAAAAAATGATTGACGATATGGATCTGGATGTTCTGATTCTGGATGACGCATACCAGCACCGTAAAATAAAAGCGGGATTCAACATTCTGATGACTGATTATAACGATCCTTATTTTAAAGATTTTGTACTTCCTGCAGGCGACTTACGCGAAAGCCGAAGTGGTGCAGCTCGCGCACAGATCATCATGGTCTCTAAATGTCCGGAGGATTTAACGGAAGAGAACAAGCAGTATTATATTTCGAGAATCAAACCGCAGCATTACCAGAAAGTATTTTTTTCGAGCATTGGCTACGACGAGAATGTTTACAGCAGAGACAAGTTTCTGCCCGATAATAATCTGAGTTATTACGACATCCTGCTGATTACGGGAATTGCCAATCCAAAGCCTTTAATCAACCACCTGTCGAAATTCTCCCAACGGGTGAAACATCTTAAATTCAAAGACCATCACAATTTCACCGATCAGGACATTAAAAACATTGTCGCAGAATACAAAAAACTTGGCGAATATAAAATCATCCTCACCACAGAAAAAGATTATGTAAGACTGAAAACCTTTGATTATCTGCGTGATCTGGTTTATTACTGGCCGATCAACGTAAATATCGATAAAAGAGAAGACTTCAATAACACCGTACTCAGCTATGTGGAGAAAAACCGTTAAAATTTATCACCTTTAGTTATTGAGATTATTCAATTCAGGAAATTGATTAGGCATTAAAGGTTCTGCAGATACAAAAAACTAAACCCCAAAACTGAGGAATTTGAATTTAATTAAAATCAGTACCTGAAGCCCAAACATAACTAAAAACTTCAACCGATGATTCAGCGACAGAATTTGCAAAAGTTCAACCGCCGGATCATCAGTTTTTTTTATGCTCTTTTCCGAAAAGCAAATTTCTTAATTTTGCTTCATGCTACCCCAACGCAAAATCATCCACGTCGATATGGACGCGTTCTACGCTTCCGTAGAACAGCACGACAATCCTGAGCTCCGCGGAAAACCCATCGCGGTGGGTGGCGGCCAGTATGGCGTGGTGGCAGCAGCAAGTTATGAAGCGCGAAAATTCGGAGTCCGTTCTGCAATGCCGGGGAGAATGGCGCTCGAAAAATGTCCCCACCTTATCGTCGTAAAGCCAAGATTTCAGCGGTACAAAGAAATTTCGCAGCAAATCCGGACCATATTTTATGAATACACCGATCTGGTGGAGCCGCTGTCGCTGGACGAAGCGTATCTGGATGTTACTGAAAATAAAAAAGGAATAGAATCGGC
>NZ_DAMBHK010000009.1:0-20086 GCF_032060305.1 Kaistella sp.
ACAGTATGCATTTCATTCTTTCCTCCTGAGAAATGTGATTCGGGGTGTGGGTGTTTTCTTTTGAATCTTTCATCTAATGAAATAAGATTGGATGGGTTTGCCAACGTAATTATTTAAATTCCTCATCAAAATCCGAATCCCATTTGAAACCGTTAATTAGCCAGCCTTTGCTGTTTTTGTAGTAGGTAAATATTAATCTGATGGCAGTATATTCAAATTTCACCAGGTAAGTTTCCCGAAACCCTGCATCTTTAATATTTTGTTCCGAAACTTTTACAATAGATTCCGCTTTCCCGTAACGCTCGGAAATCAGATTAACAGACTGTATGGTTTGGGTCTTCAGGTTATTGATTTCATTCACCGGCAGTGGCCAGTGCTGACTGAGGGTATTGAAGGCTTCTTCAATTTTATGATCCCGGAAATCCTGGGTAACATTTCTTGAAATCAGCTTCTCGGCCTCTGTATCTTTCAGTAAGGTATTCTGGCAGTAAAAGTCGGTTAAACCAAAGACAATCAATAAGGTGATTAAAGTTTTTCTTAGTAGAGACTGTATGCTTTTCTTTATATGATAATATGTTTTTTTTCGAAGGCTCAAAGTAAGTAGTTTTACATGGTGGGCTCAAAGTCCGGAGGCTTTGCGCAGCAGGGACAAAAAACCTCCGCTTATTTAGCATGATGCCTGTTAATAACTTTTTATCGTTGTAAGTCACTGCCAGAGGGTTTATATAATACAAGTGTACTATTTTTTTAAATTGTAATACAAAATTGTTTTGTTAGTTAACAGAAATTGTTACATTTGAAGTAAATAATTATTTAATTAATTAATAAAAAAAACCTCCCCTAAGGGAGGTGCTTAACTTAGGGTTTTCTCTTCCTTTTTGGAAGTAATGGTAAAATTATTCCAAGTAATTTAACCATCAGATTTAGAAACTCCCAGCATTCATGTTCCATAATGCACTGGTTCTCGAGGATTTAATCGGGAACTTTTTTGTTTTCCCAATGTCTCGATCTTTACAAAAGTATAGAATAGAATATGATATATAAAGCGATATAAAATAAAAAGGCTACTTTAAGCCATATAAGTTTTCCACAACTACACAGACATTGCACCAATAGGGCGTTTTTAGAATGCCCTACAACAAACGCCAACTTTTGGAGCATATTTCATTAAACGCATTTGAATTATTATCATTTTAATCGGGTTTTTATATTAAACACCTGCTCCGCACAGTCTCCAGACTTTGAGCAATTTAGACCACCTACTCTTCATACGTGTTATATTTTTAAAACTCATTCTTTGCCAGCACATCAATAACCGGGTTTATGGCAATTTCAATATCGATGAGTCCTTTGCCAACAGAATAATTAGATGACGAAGAATATAAATATTGGCTTACCTTTTCTAAAATTCCGGTAAGCATAGAGTTACGGTTTCCATCTGTCCATTATGAACTTTTGAATTTTTCTCCCTCTATCTATTATTGTTTTGTCATTCCAATCATCATATCCTATTAATTCTCTTTCAGATGCAAAATCAGATTTTTCATAAGTGCTCCTTTTGGATAGAAACGTTTTGTTACCTAAATGACTGTTATAAGATGTTAAAACTAAATTACCCAACAGATTTATATTTTCCATGGCCTTAACTCCGGGAAGAACTGTTTGGGGAGCAATATGTTCAATGGTGATTTTATCATTCTTAACAATTTCCCTAATTGAGCCTATATTAAATTTTCCACAATATTCACTTTGGAGATAATATTCGTAATCTAAAAGAATTAGCTTTAAAGCTGGATTAGTAGTAGGATTGTAAACTCCTATATTAACTATGGATTTTTTCAAATCAGCATTACTGCTGTTTTTTTCGATGAGATTTCGAAGTTCTTTTTTAAGTTCTGTAAAATTAATCTTGTTAGTAAAAACCTTATATGCAAGCTCAAATAATGCAGAGTTTCCAGTATTTCCTTTTTTATTTCCAAAAATAAAGACCCTAATAGTAAACGCTTCTAAAATTTCATTAATAGCAATGAGAAATTCAGGTTTAAATTTTTTATTATTTAATATCGCTAAGTATAATGGCAAAAAAGTTTCAATTTTCCCCAAAGTCTCAAGTCTAAAAAATGAATCGTTTATTTCGTTGTTGTCAAAAGTTTGGTTTAAAATATCAGAATAAAACACTGAGCTTTTATGCAGGAAATTATTAAAATCTTTGATTTCTTTAATTTTCTTTTCTCTTTGTGTCGTGTCATTGTCAAAAAGATTTTTGTTCTTAAATATTTCTCGTTGTTTAATCAGCTCTGTTTTTATTTTTTTCGGAATGTCGGACAAATCCTTGTTGTCCCCACTGTAAACAATGTAACAATGTTTTAAGAATTGGTTTTCAATGCGAGTAATGGAGTAATTTTCAATATTCATTAATTCTGTGAAAATTTCTCCAAATTTTTTATTAATATCTTTTGCGATTACTTTTTCATTTAAACGATGGGTTAGATATATTAGATAATTTTTCACTTTATCTATATCTGACAAAGGCAGACCTCGGTCATTCATTGTTTCAAATATTAAACCTACCTCAGACTCTTCTTCTAATTCAAAAACATTTACCTTAAATTTTGATAACAAGTTATTGTAAATATTTATGAGTGTTTTTATGGAAGAATATCTTTGTAGATATGTATGAAAATGAATTCTTGCGTTTAAAAGATTTTTTTGAGTTTTACTAACAGGCGTATACTTTTTGATAGTATTAATATCAAGTTCGTTTAATAACGAAAAGAAAAATTCTTGATTGTCTTTGTTGTTTAATCGAAGTAAAGATTTTCCTTTATTTAAAACGTTTTTAATAATTACGTCATCTGCTTCTAAAGAATTGATTTCGCTAATTCTATGATAAATACTCACTAGCAATAAATGAAATGTAGTTAACCGTTGCTGTCCATCGACAATATCATATTTTGTTAAATCAGTAATGCCAATTTTTTCTTGTCCAGACTTTATTAACGTAATTGTTCCTGCATAATGTTCTTTTATAAATTCAACATCATTTAAATCATTCAGTAAATCATCTAATTGGTCCCTTGTCCACGAATAACCACGTTGATATTCAGGAATTGTAAAGATTCCATAATTTAAAAGTTTTTCTACTGAATCAAATTTCATTGGTGTAATATTTTTTTTAGATGCTTTATAAATTATTTGTCAAATCAACGAATTTCCGCTTTGCTAATTCTTTCAACTTTAGTTTTATTTCCCCAAATTCAACAGCGTCCCGCTCCCGCTTCCCAGCGTGGTCGTCGGCATCACGCCGTCCCATTTCAGGACACGCTGGTATTCCACATAGGTAGGGGTAATTTCCTGCTGCTTAAGGCTGATCGCCTTGGCATCGGCCTGCGCCCGGATCACAATAGAGGCTGAATCTCCTTTCGCCAGCTGGATTTTACGCTGCGCATCGGCCTGCGCCACACGCGCCTGAGCTTCCGCTTTAATCGCATCAGCATCCGCGGTCGCCTTGTCTTCAATGGACTGGCGGATGGCTTTCGGCGGCTGGATATTGGTTTTCAGCTGCGAAACCATAAACCATTTCCCGATTCTTTTATTCACTTCCGACAGGATTTCCGCTTCATAAGTTTCGCGGTTGTTGAAAAGGTAATCAATCGAATGCCGGTTCGCCACATCATTGATGGCCCCGATGATGGCGTTGTTCAGCCACCCGTCCTGTATAGCTTCCAGTCCGCCTTTTTTATAAGTGGACCTAAGGTTCGTAAACATATCCGACGCCGTAGATTCCTTCACCGAATAGTTGAACGAAGGCTTGATCGGGCAGGGAAACCCGCCTTTGGCCACGATAATGGATTCTGGATATTCGATATGGCGCTGGTCGAGCGGAATTTCCTGGATTTCCTGGGTGTATTTGTTATAGAACACGACGCCCGAAACTTCTTCGGTATCGGAAACCCCTCTCCGGTCGCCGAGTAAGTTGATGAGCAGGCCTTTGTGTCCCACGCTGATCACGTCGTAATTCATGGGCTGTATGAGTGCCGCGAGGGCCGCCAGCAGGATAAAGGTGACGGGTTTCCATTTCACGCCGTTGGGCATCTGTTTGCCGTTTTTATCGGGTGGGGAGTAGGTGAGGATGTCGAGTTTTTTGGTAATGATTCCGATGGTCACCACAAGCGCGATGAGGACAAGAAGTAAAAATGTTAAGGACATAAATAATTTTTAAAATGTAATTCTTAAAGATAATCATTTCGCCGAATCCTGCAAAAAGGAAAACCGTAACGCCTGACATCAACTGACGCTGCAGAACGTTTACCGCAAAAGGAACAAAACGCTGACGGCTGAAAGCTGGTCAAAAGCGTGCAAAAAATTTGGAATATTGAATCTTTATGGGTGATGGTTTACCGCAAAAGGAACAAAAGACTGACGGGTGAAAGCTGGTTAAAAGCGTGCAAAAAATTTAGGGATATTGAATCTTTATGGATGAGTGATGACCGCAATAGAAGCAAAAGGCTGACGGGTGAAAGCTGTTGAAAAGCGTGCAAAATATTTAGGGATAATTGAATCTTTATGGGTGATGGATGACCGCAAAAGAGGCAAAAGGTTCTGGCATGATAATCTAAAGATCGGGTTTTGTCCGCACTGGCCGATTGCTGCTTTTGGTGGCAAGACAATCCGCTGCAGGCGGATCGCTTCTTCCTTAAAAAAATATAAAAGGAAGCAAAAATTAAGGCATAACAATGCCCCTGTTTAAAGGGGCAATCTGTAAAACAAACCGCTATTACAAAACCACTATTTCGCGCTGCCGCTATCCTTTTCTACATTCGTTTTGGTGTTTTCCTTTACCTTTTGGTTGCCAAAGCGTTTTACAAATGACAGATTGACTCCGTACCAGTCCCATTTGTTCACACTCCTGAAGGTTCCGATGGGGGAGTAGGTGGTAATATCGTTCCCCGGCCGCTGGAAGATGTTATTGAAGCGGATTCCGGCTTCCATCTGTGTTTTGGGGAAAATCTTTGTTGCGCCGAAGCTGTGGAAGACATTCATTTTATTGCCCATCGAATTTCCCCAGTTCTGCGAGTGCAGGCCGACCCAACCGTTGAGATTGATGTTTTTATTAAAAAGGTTGGTGTAAGAGAAATTGGATGAGCCACTGAAATTCGTGATGTGAGCCTTCATTCCCACGAAATTGTTCCTTTCTTTAAAATCGCTGTTATCAACATAACTCACGCCGAGATTAAAGTTGACATTGAGCTTGTTTTTAAGAAAATTCTGGTTCGTATTGGCATAAAGCGAATAATTGTTGATTCTGCCGTAATACGTCATCGGCATGATAATCGTTTGGTCTCCTTCCACCGCATAGGAGGACCAATAATCCTGATTGGTAGTGGAGTAGTTTGCGGAAATGAAATATTTCTTGTAAAGTCCTAGCTTCAGGCCAAATCTGTCGTTTGGATTGGGCTCGAGGTACATGTTACCGCGTCTAAAAGTCCCGTTGTCTGTCGGCATCAGAAAAGGGTTAAACTCGATGTACCATGGCCTCCAAAGGCTGTGTTTATACGTTGCAGTTAAGTTATAATTTTCATTAAACGAATACTTCAACAGCAGGTCCGGCATCAGCGTACCATAAGAATCCTTTCTTTCAATAGAGCCCACTTCCTGTTTTACCGTGAAATTAATGTATTCGTACCTTAAGCCAATCCGGGTTTCGAGTTTCTTAAAATAGGTTTTGCTGAAATTGGCGTACACCGAGTTCAGGTTTTCCAGATACCGGAAGGTGTTGATTCTGCTGTCGTCTGCCGTCCAGATATTATTCTGAAAGTTGAAGTAATGATAAGGCATTACATTATTCCGGAAATTCGTTTTACCGCCAAACTCCAGCTGGTCGCCGTTTTTACCTATGGGTTGCGAGTAATCGAGCTTCAAATAATATTCACGGTTCTGGTTGTCGGCTATGGTTTTAATGCCTTCAAAAGGTGCTGCGCTCCATAGCGTGGAGTGGATGCTGGTGTTATCGCTGCCTTCATAATTAATTCCTGCATTCAGATCCAGGATTTTACTCTTCTCTTTGTCATAGTACTTGTAGAAAATGTTGCTTCCTACAAAGCTGTTTTTACCTTCTCCATTTACCGTTTTGGTGTAAAATTTTTGCAGGATGTTATTAAGGAAATAATCTCCTCTGGCATCAGAAACTGAGCTGAGGTCGGATTCGTAATATTCCATCACCAGCCCGATATTGTTTTTATCATTCAGTTCATATTCGCTGGAAGATGAAGCGGAAGCCGATTTCCAGTTGCTGTTGGTTTCAGAGGTTATTTTGGTCAGTGAATTGTCAGCATAAATCAGGTTTTCATTATAAGCTTTCATCACATTATTGGTGTTGCTGAAGCTTCCGCTGAATGACTGCGTGAATTTTTTCCGGTGGTAGTTAAGGTTAAGGCTGGATGACTGGGAGTTTTTATAACTTTGGGAGTTGTTCATCGAAACGCTTCCTTTCAACCCTTCGTTGTCATTTTTTTTAAGAACGATATTAATTACCGCACCCGACGTTTCATATTTTGCAGACGGCGTCGTAATCACCTCAATTTTCATCAGGTTGTCTGCCGCGATGGTTTTCAGGTATTCTTTAAGTTCTTTTCCGGTGAAAACCGATTTTCGGTCATTAATATAAACCGTTACACTGCTGCCTTCTGCCTGTACATTATCATTGTTGTCGATATTCACCAGCGGGGTCATCCGCAGCACGTCCCAGGTTGTGTTTCCGGTAAGGATGGAGCTGTTGGCTACGTTGAAAACAGTACGGTCTGCCTTGCTTTCTATGGTAGGCTTTTTGCCCACGAGCATCACTTCCTGGATGTCTTCCTGTTTCGTACTGTCCTGTTTCACTTGTGCTTTTAGAAGCGTAGAGCTGAGTAAGCCAGCACTGATCAGTATATATCTCATTCAGTAATGATGTTTTAAATGGTATTAAGTTGTAATAATGCTGAGGCTTTTCCGCCCCAAATCTTCAGATGTGTTTTAAAGATTGGCATCCGTTCAATGATTTGTCATCAGTAAATGAATTTAGTTACAAAAGAAAATCCCATTGGCGGTATAAAAAGCAATTAACCGTATATTGATCAGGATTAATGCTGCCTGTAATGAATCATTTTCCAAAATCACCCGATCCTAAATTTAGCCTAAAAAAAGCCACCGCAACAATCTCAAAAACGGAAGAAATTCTCAGCCGTCTCAACCGGATTTTCTGAGTCTGAAAAACCCTCCAACATCGAACAGTATACGAACAGTGGATATACAGTGGATATACAATGGATATAGAAAGGATATACAGATTATAGGTCAACTACGGCTCAACCTCAGCTAAGTCTTTGCTGTAAGTCGTTTTCAAGGATTTAATGGGCAGAAAACAGCAGTTTTGGGAATGATGATGAAAACATCAGCTGCTGTGAAATCAGAAGGTGTAAAAATAATAAATATTTGTCGGTTGTAAACATTTTTTGTTGTTAGAGCCTTTATTTTCACAGCTCTCCTAAAAGTAGCGCAATATAAAAACGCCCTGCAGGTGCAGAGCGTATTAGCAGTATGGGTATTTTCTAAAGACTCATGAAGAGTTTTGGATTTACCGGTGTATTGTTTTTGTGCACTTCGTAGTGAAGATGAGGTCCTGTAGAACGTCCGGAATTACCAGACTTCGCGATTACCTGATTTACTTCTACCGTTTCGTTGGCTTTCACGCTGATGGTAGAAAGGTGTCCGTATAGCGTGGCAAGACCGTTGCCATGGGAAAGGATCACGCAGTTTCCGTATCCGCCTTTCTGGCCTGCGAAAATCACCGTGCCTCTTGCCGCAGCACGTACATCGGTGCCGTACGCCACCGCAAAATCCATCCCTTTGTGGAACTGAATCTGCTCCGGTTCAGCAGGTGTGTTATTCTTTTCGTTCTTCGCTTCCGGTGCTTTTACCAGTGTTTTTCTAATGATGTTTCCAGCGCTGTCTTTTTCCTCAATATACTGCGGTTCTGCGGTGGTTTCTTTTTTCGCGGGCGTTAACGCTGCGAGCAGAATATTTCTTACCGGGATGGGGTTGATTCTTTTCCCGAAATTCGAGGAAATATAACCTTCGGTTGGGTTACCCAGCGGCACCTGCTGCAGTTTGTTCTGCAGATCCATCAGGTATTGGCTATAGCGGTTGGTCTGTTTTGCAAGATATACGGCATTCGAGATGCTGTCCTGCGCCAGGGTGGCAATTTTACCGTCGGTAATGTCTTTTGCAGCAAGAAATGAGTTCAGTTCTCTTACCGTATAATCTACCAGGGCGAGGTTGTTCTTCATTTCCAGGTAATCCACACTGTCTTTCTGGGTATTGATCTTTACCAGATTCACTTCATAGGATTTATCATCTTTCTCTGAGTAGAGTTTGCCAATAAACAGCGCCTGTCCAAAAATAATGAGTAAAAATGCGCCTAAAAGCACGTTTACTTTCTTTTTGTTGCTTAAAAAATTCTTCATTCTTTAGAGTTGGGGTACTTTAATTCTTAATTTTTCGGATGCAAAAATAAATAAAAATATTTAATCGCATATAAAGCTTTAGATGTCAATCTATTATTAAAGATTCTGAAGAAAATGTTAATGATTTAATAAAAAATGACCGGTTTTATTTTCGTTGCAAATCTTTTGTTTAGTTCCGCACTTTCGTATCTTTGTAAATCAACTGATCATTATGGCTAAAAAAGAAGAAACGCCTGAACAGGTGGTAGGCGTGGTAGGGAGCGGCAGTTTTGCGACTGCTATTGTGAAGATGCTTACAGAAAACTGCAAAGTGGTGCACTGGTGTGTACGGAACGAATTTGTAAAAGGAGCGATAGAGCTGCGGCACCACAACCCCAATTATCTTACCGCGGTAAGGTTTGATATTAAATCCCTGAAACTTACCACCGATATCAACGAACTGGTCTCAGCCTGTGATATTATAGTGTTGGCAACACCCTCCATTTACCTGTCGGATACCTTAGAGAAAATGACCTGCGATTACAGCGACAAAATCTTCGTTTCCGCCATTAAAGGTATTGTACCAAAAGTAAATGATGTAGTGGCCCATTATCTGCGCGATGAATTCAAGATTGGGTTCCGCAACCAGGCCGTAATTGCAGGGCCGTGTCATGCAGAAGAGGTGGCCATGGAAAGGCTTTCTTACCTTACCATTGCTACGGTAGAGGATCATAAAAAGATGCTTCACAATAAGTTCGCCTCCCATTTTATCAAAGTGAACTGCAGTTGCGATATCCTGGGGAATGAGTACAGCGCGATTCTTAAAAATATTTATGCCATCGGTGCCGGTATCGCGAGCGGACTGGGATATGGCGACAACTTCACCGCGGTTTTTGTATCCAATGCCATCCGCGAAATGGAAGTGTTTCTGGAAGGAATCCATGAGATGCCGCGTGATGTGAATGAAAGTGCCTATCTGGGCGACTTACTGGTAACTGCTTACTCGCTGTTTTCAAGAAACCGAAGTTTGGGGAACCTGATCGGGAAAGGCTATACCGTAAAATCGGCCATCCAGTCGATGAACATGATTGCTGAAGGGTATTACGCAGCAGATTCCATTTACAAAACGGCAAAAGAGAAGAAGATGAAGACGCCGATTATCGATACGATTTACGCCATCCTTTACGAAGGGAAAAACGCCGAGAAACAGTTCCGCAAACTCACGACGAAACTGAACTGACAGTGATCACCAATAAACCCCGATTTTTTTTAACACTTTTTAAAAATTAATCCTTTGCTTTTAAAATAAAAGAATACCGTTATGCCAGATTCTCTTACTAAAAAAACACCAAAGCCCAAATACGATGTAATCCTTATTGGAGGTGGAATTATGAGTGCAACGCTGGCAACCCTGCTTCACGAATTCGAACCGGGGCTTAAAATTGCTATTTTCGAAAGGCTGGGGCGTTTTGCTCAGGAAAGTTCAGCTGCGTGGAACAACGCCGGTACAGGGCATTCCGCCTTCTGCGAGCTTAATTATACCCCTATAAAAGAAGACGGCAGTATCGATATTTCCAAAGCTGAAGAGATTGCAGAACAGTTTGAAATCTCCAAACAGTTCTGGGCTTATCTGGTAAAGAAAGAATATATCCAGAGTCCGAAACAGTTTATCACATCGTGCCCGCACATGAGTCTCGTATTCGGCCCTTCGGATGTAGAATTCCTGAAGAAACGTCATGAAGCCATGGCTCAGTCGCACCTCTTTCAGGGGATGGAGTTTACTGCCGATCACGACCAGCTCCGCGAATGGATTCCTCTGGTGATGCAGAAAAGAAACAGCCACGAAACACTGGCTGCTACCAAAATGGATATGGGCACCGATGTGAATTTCGGCACGCTTACCAGAAAGCTAGGGCGTTTTCTGGCAGATGATTCAAATGTGGATGTGTTTCTTTATCATGAAGCTAAAGAACTAGAACTGCGTGATGACGGTAAATGGGCAGTAGAAGTGCGCGACAGGCTTCACCAGCACAGCCAGGAAGTAGTGGCCGATTTTGTATTTATCGGCGCCGGCGGTTATGCATTGCCGCTGCTGGAAAGTTCGGATATTCCTGAAAGTGAAGGCTACGGTGGTTTTCCGGTTTCCGGAGAATGGCTGGTGTCCCATAATCCGGAACTTATAGAAAAACATCACGCAAAAGTGTACACCCTGGCTTCCGTAGATGCACCGCCAATGAGCGTTCCGCATCTGGACTTACGGGTAATCGACGGCAAGAAAGCCTTGCTCTTCGGGCCTTTCGCAGGCTTCTCAACCAAATTCCTAAAAGAAGGCAGTTACCTGGATCTACCGGAAAGCATTAACTTCAAAAATATCCGCTCGCTGTTTGGCGCGTGGTGGCATAACCTGCCTTTAACCCAGTACCTCGTGAGACAGGTCGCCATGACCAAAGCCCAGCGGGTACAGCATCTGAGGGAATTCATTAAGGATGCCAATGAAAAAGACTGGGAGCTGAAAGTAGCCGGACAACGCGTGCAGATCATTAAAAAAGACGAAGAACTTGGTGGAAAACTCGAGTTCGGTACTGAAGTGGTGGTGAATCAAAACGGGACCATTGCATCACTTTTAGGCGCGTCGCCCGGTGCATCCACTGCAGCACATGCTATGATTCAGGTGCTGGAGAAATGTTTTCCCGACAAGCTGCAGAATGAATGGAGAGAGAAGCTGCTCGAGATCATTCCCACTTACGGACAGAAACTGACCGACAATCCGGAACTTACCGCGCAGGTACGCAGTTACACCAAAGAAAAACTGGAGCTTGATTATTAAATTTAACCACTAATTTAACTGTCGTCTGCTCATCACTCATCAATTTTAACAATGCCCACCATCACCAAACCCGAAATCTGCCAGGAAATACTGGAAGCCCTTCAGACCGAAGTGCAGGAAGAGAAGCAGGTGATTGTGCACTGCTGTTATCCCGCAACTTTTTATGTTGGCAATTTAATCCGCATCTGGCAGTCGACTTTTCTGGTTGATGAGCGCTTACATCACAAGAGCCACCTTATTCATCATGAAAACATCAGCCTCTTCCCGTACTGGACTCCCGTGCCACCTATGAAAGATTTCTGGTTCACCCTTATCTTTTCCGGACTTCCGAAAGAATGCAGAAGCTTCGATTTAAGAGAAGAGATTCCTGAAGAAGGCGGTTTCCTGGTGAAAAACATCAAGAGAAACGCGACCGATGTGTACCGTGTAAAGATTTCGTGAAGACTAAAATTTAAAAAAACCTAACGCCATATTCCATCTCCTGTGCTGAATGCCAAACCCTCGCTTATTATGAAAAAACTTACGGTAATCCTGCTGCTGATATCCACCTTCGCCTTTTCCCAATCCGAAAAGAAACAGATCGCGGAGATCAGGAAATTCCAGAAAGAACTCAACGATGGGTATACGAATAAAAAAGAGACTCCTTTGCGGGGCGATAATTACACCAAATTCACTAAACATCCGTTCTTTCCGATCGATTTAAAATACAGGATTAACGCGCAGTTTGCGAAAACAGAAAATGCTGTTCCTTTCGATCTGCCGACGTCTTCCGGAAAAACAAAGCCGTACAAAGAATATGGGAAAGCAACTTTTGCACTGAACGGCGTTACTTACATTTTAAGTATTTACCAAAGTCTGGATCTGGTGAAGACGCCCGGCTATGAGGATTATCTCTTCCTGCCGTTCCGCGATGAAACCAACGGAACCGATACCTACGGCGGTGGAAAATATCTTGATTTAAGAATCCCGAAAGGGAAGGAGATCGTTATTGATTTTAACCAGTCGTACCAACCTTACTGTGCTTACAATGCCTACGATTACAGTTGCCCGATTGTTCCTGAAGAGAATTTTTTACCTGTGAAAATTGAGGCTGGGGTGAAATATGAAGATGTTTACCATCACTAAGGATTTTTCATGGCATAGAAATGGCTTTTCCATCCCATAATTAAAAAAAAATAAACGATGGAACCTAACAAACGAAACAGACCGGCAACACTTATCATCATTGCTGTTGCCGTAATCGCACTGCTGATTATCTTCTATTTTGTACTGCTTGCCATATTCCCGGATCTTTTCCAGACCCTGCCGACCGGCGAAGTACAGCCGGTTACGAACTAAATTTTAGCGAGAAACTCTTCAAAAGCCGGTACTGCAGATACTATACCGTCGCTCTCAATTTTGTTGAGCTTTAAGGTTTCTATGGTGTTGATAGAATTTTCATCGAAAGGTTTCTGAACCCGGACATAATTCTCTGTAAAGCCATACATCACCCCATTTTTGTTTTCGTGTTCCCAAAGAACGGGTAAGGTTTTGCCTATTTGGGTGCGGTAGAACGCCATTTTCTTCTTCTCGGAAAGGATTCTGAGCATCTTGCTGCGCTGTTTTCTTTCAGGAATTGGTACCACGCCCTGCATTTCAGCAGCTTCCGTGTGTTCTCTCTCAGAATAGGTGAAGACGTGCAGATAAGAAATCGGAAGTTCATTAAGGAAATTATAGGTTTCCAAAAACTTCTCTTCGGTTTCCCCCGGAAATCCTACAATTACATCGACGCCAATACACGAGTCCGGCATTACTTCTCGGATTTTTGCAATTCTGTCGGTATACAGTTTGGTAAGATAACGTCGTTTCATGAGCTTCAGCAGGTCATCGCTTCCGCTCTGTAACGGAATGTGGAAGTGGGGTACAAAGCTTTTGCTTTTTGCAACCAGTTCAATGCTTTCGTCCTTTAGAAGATTCGGCTCAATGGAAGAAATCCTTATTCTTTCAATCCCTTCAACCTTATCAAGTTCTGAAATAAGGTCAAGAAACGTATGTTCGTGTTTTTTATTCCCGAATTCACCTTTACCGTAATCGCCGATATTTACACCGGTTAAAACGATTTCCTTAATTCCTTTGCTGGCGATTTCCATAGCATTTTTCACGACATTTTCAATGGTATCGGAACGGGAGATTCCACGCGCCAAAGGAATGGTGCAATAGGTGCATTTATAATCGCAACCATCCTGAACCTTAAGGAAGGCACGGGTACGGTCGCCAATCGAGTAGCTTCCGATGAAGAAATCAGCTTCATCGATTTCGCAGGAGTGAATGAGGCCGTGGCTTTCGGTTTTCTGCAAGTCATCAAGATAACTCAGGATGTTGAATTTCTCTTTGGCTCCCAAGACCAGATCTACGCCTTTAATAGCAGAAATCTCCTCAGGTTTCAGCTGGGCGTAGCAGCCCAAAATCACCACCAATCCGTCGGGGTTGGCTTTCATGGCCCGTTTTACGTGAAATTTACATTCGCGGTCTGCGTTTTCGGTCACCGAACAGGTGTTGATGACATATACACTGGCTTTCTCATCAAAGCTTACCTTTTCGTAGCCTGCGCCGGTTAGCTGGCGGGCAATGGTTGAAGTTTCTGCGAAATTTAATTTGCAGCCAAGGGTGTGAAAAGCAGCGGTTTTGGGGGTTGAATGTTCCATAATATGAGGGTGCAAATTTACGATTTTTTTTTAACCCGCTTCAGAAGTCGGGATACAGAAAAAACCACAAGGGCTTTGTGGTTTTAACTGAATGAAAAAATTATGAAAAATTATGAAAAAGTTACTTTTAAAGTCTATTATACCTGAATGATTTTGGTATACGCCTTGGCTTCTAAACCCCATGCACACGATTTTGCTTCGTGGGACAGATAAGCGATTTTGCGGTGTTCTGTATCGAAAATCCTTACGCCTTCCAGATTAAGTTGGCCGCTTCTGTAGAGGTGAAGGCTTACCGAAGTATCGTCTTCATTGTTAATAATGGAGTGGATGCCCGCGAGTTCCTCCGTTAAAATGTCGCCTTCGCCGCCTACCGACAGGGAATTGAATTCGATGAAATTTGAGTTTTCCCGGTAGTTAACAACCCCGAGGCTGCCCTTGAGGATTTTTATTCTGCCGTCGTAGTTTCCGTGATCGTGAATCGCAGTACAGCTGTCGCTTCCCCAAACGGTAAGTACAGCAAACGGGTCATCTTCGAAAACAGGGATTCTGATAAAAATTTCTTCGCTAACTTTTCTTTCGGAAAGGTGAAAAACTGAATCAAAATCGCTGTAGGAAAACGTAAAGAGCAGATCACAGATTTCGTTAAAATTCAGCCGCTTCTTGATCCTTAGATCATCGAGAACATGGCTTAAACCGGGATCATCGAATGGAGTTTTCATCACTTAAAATTTGATACCGTAAAGTTACGTACCCAAAATCTTAAGCGCTGAAAATCAGATGTGATTTATATCAACGCTGACTTTTATCACTCGTTTAATTTTTATATTCATCGCGCACTTCCGGATCCTTTGCGTAACACACCGGAGATGAATTCTGAGGGATTTCTTCAGGTTCTTGTTTCTTCAGCATTTCACTATGATGTTCACCTGATTTGGATTTCGGGATAGAGAGGTTTTTCCAGTCGTCGTTTTTAAGGATTTTAGCCGCGTAAATAATCTGCCCGATATGATACGGATAATGTCCCAGCTGCCGGAGAACCGCATCCAACACGGTATGTTTCTCGCCGCGGATTGAAATGCTGTTGTGAATATTCCCGTCGGTGATTTGATTTAAAGCTTCCAAAAGTACCGCCCAGCCATTCTCCCAACATTTGAGCATTTCTTCTCTGGACTGGAGTTCAATGATGAATTCAGCATCGCGGTTGCGCCAGGATTTTTCGCCGTCTTCGGTAAGGAAATCTGTCCAGCGCGAAATTATGTTACCCGAAATATGCTTTACGATTACCGCAATGGAATTGCTCTCCTGATTCGGCTGCCAAAACAGCTGTTCATCACTCAGCTGTGCAAAGGTTTCATCGCCCAGCGCTTTGTAGTAAAGAAAACGTTTGATAAATAATTCTTTCATGATCGCTGCTTTTCGAATGACAGGACGAATTTACGGAATATTATGTTTTTATTTTGTTGAGGATGATTTTTAACATCAGAAATCAATTGTAATGAAATAAATGAGAAAATAATTAAAGAATTGCCCGTGAATTTATAATTTTGATAAAACGATTGCCATGATCAAGCCGGAAAAAAGATGCAGGAACTGCAACCAGCACCTGCTGATGAATCAGAAATTCTGCCATGAATGCGGCCAGAAAACCGATACGCACCGCATTGATTTTCATTATTTTCTCCATGAGGTGCCGCACAATATTTTTCATGTTGACGGCGGTATTTTATTCACTCTGAAAGAACTTTTTACCCGCCCGGGACACACGATCCGGGAATATCTGGAAGGGAAGCGGCAGCCTCATTTTAAACCCGTCATGCTGGTGCTGATTATGGGCTCGGTTTGCGCACTGATTCAGTATTTCCTGAAAGATAAGACGAAGAAGAAAATTGCCGACAGCGAAATACTGAAAGGTGATGTGGAAACTTCAGGACTTTCTAAATATGTCGATTTCGAAGGCCTGATTGCGTATTTCAAACATATCGTGGAATGGCTGAGCAATCATTTTGCGTTTACGGTTTTGCTGATGCTGCCTATTGCTGCTTTCGGATTTTTCTTAGGTTTCAGAAAGTATAAACTCAATTATCCAGAGTGGTTGGTAGTATTTCTTTTTCTGGCCGGCCAGTCGCTCACGGTTTATATATTTTTTATCTTTCTCAACAGATTTGCCGGTAATTACAATATGCTGTTTTTCTTCCTGTGTTGGGGGCTCGTTACTTATTCTCTCACGCAGCTTTTTAATGACCGGGGAAAGAAGTATGTGATCTTACGGTCGGTTTGGTCTATATTTCTGAGTTATCTTTTCTCACTTTTCTACGTTATTATTGCTGTTTTAATCATCGCAACCATCGGAATTTTACTTTACGGTTACGATACCCTGATTCCCGTAATATCCAAAGAATTATGATAGGAATTATGATAAGAATTATGATAAGAATTATGATTAAGGAAATTTAAACCAGAATAATTTTCAGCAGCAATTTAAATATTTACCTTTGCAGCTTAATTTTTATGAAAAGAGATATTATGGATTTTAAAAATTTTACAATGCCCTTCAGCATTAACCCTGAATATTCTAAAAAAGTAGCTTATTTCTCCATGGAATTTGCGATTGATCAGGCGCTGAAAATATACTCCGGCGGACTTGGGTTTTTAGCAGGCTCGCACATGAGAAGTGCCTATAATCTGAAACAGGATCTTGTGGGGATCGGAATTTTATGGAAGTTCGGTTATTATGATCAGGCCAGAAACCACGACCAGACTTTACAGCCAACATGGACCAAAAAAATGTATTCGTTTCTTCAGGATACCGGAATCAAATTCCAGATCGAGATTCACTCTGCGCCGGTTTGGGTAAAAGTTTGGTATCTGGATCCCGAAACTTTCCATACGGCACCCATGTTTTTACTTTCCACGGATGTTCCGGAAAACGATCACGTTTCAAAAACTATTTGCCACAGACTTTACGATGCCAACGAATCTACAAAATTGGCGCAGTATATTCTTTTGGGTAAAGGCGGCGCGAAGTTGCTCGATATGATGAATTTTGAAAGAGATGTTTACCATCTGAATGAAGCACACGGGCTTCCGGCAGCATTCTATCTGCTGAAAAAATTTGGCGGCGATTTAGAGAAAATAAGAGAAAAACTGGTATTCACCACCCACACCCCGGAAGAAGCCGGAAACGAAAAACACAACCTTCATTTATGCCACGATATGTCGTATTTCTCCGGTCTTACGACGGAAGAAGTGAAATCTATTGAAGGAGTGGAAGATGACCGTTTTAACCATTCACTTTGCGCTTTAAGAATGGCAAGAGTGGCGAACGGTGTTTCGCAGCTGCACGGTGTTGTTTCGAGAGAAATGTGGAGCAAGTATTCTAAAATCTGTGAAATCAAAGCCATTACCAACGCACAGGAATTTAAATACTGGGCAGATAAACCGCTTTACGACGCCAAAGACGAGAATGATGATATGCTTTTCGATTTCAGAAAAAAACATCTGAAGAAAAGAATGTTCAGAATTGTAGCCGACCAAACCGGAAATCTCTTCGATCCCAATGTTTTCACCATCGTGTGGGCCAGAAGATTTGCAGGTTATAAAAGAGCCGATTTGCTTCTTCACGACAAAGAACGTTTCGAAAGGCTTCTTAACAACCCGAAATATCCGGTTCAGATTATCTGGGCAGGGAAACCATATCCAATGGATTACAGTGCGATTTCAACCTTCAATACCCTGGTTGAAGAAAGCAAATACTATAAAAATATGGCGGTACTTACCGGCTACGAACTGGCTTTGAGTAAATCACTGAAGCAGGGTTCTGATCTGTGGCTGAATAATCCAAGAGTTCCGCGGGAAGCGTCGGGAACTTCGGGAATGACGGCTTCTATGAACGGATCTGTGAACCTTTCTACCGATGATGGCTGGATTCCGGAGTTTGCTAAAAACGGTGTGAACGGATTTGTAGTGCCACAGGCAGATTACAAAAACGACAGCGTTTATGATCAGGATAATTTCGATCTGGAAAACCTGTACAATATTCTGGAAAATGAAATCCTTCCGATGTATTACGACAGACCGGACGAATGGAGAAAAATTCAGCACAACGCGATGGAAGATGTTAAAAGAGATTTCAACAGCGACCGAATGGCAGACGAATATTACAAGCAGATTTACGCGTAACCGCTGAGGTTATCCAAAATTCAATATTAAAATCCGGGAAAAACTTCCCGGATTTTGTTTGTTGGGTAGCTAAATAAAATCTGAATGACCGCCATCCAGCGGAATCGTGGCTCCGGTAAGATAGGCTGCAAGGTCTGAAGCCAGAAAAGCAGCAAGATAGCCGTACTCTTCGGTTTTTCCGGCGCGTTTCATCGGAGTCTGGTCCAGCATTCTTTTTTTGGCTTCCTCGGTAGAAACATTTAGTGTTTCGGCATTTCCGGTGTATAGGCTTTTCATTCTTTCGGTATCAAAAAGTCCGGTAAGCACTGTATTGACGGTAATATTTTCTTCAGCAACCATTTTCGAAAGCGTTTTCATCCAGCTTACTACCGCAATCCGCATCGTGTTGCTCAAAACCAAATCATCTGAAGGTTGTTTCACATATTTTGAGGCCACATTGATGATTCTTCCAAACTTATTTTTCTGCATTCCCGGAAGGGCTGCCTGTGTGAGATAAACCGTGTTCTGAAAGAGCAAATCGAACGCCTGTTGAAAATCTTCAGTGGAATTTTGGAGTGAATTTCCGGTTTTGGGTCCGTTGGTATTGTTAACCAGAATGTCGATGGAATTTTCTTTGAAATACTCATCATAAACCCTCTTGGTTCCTTCAAAATCCATGTAATCTGTCACGAGATACTGATGTTTCTGGCCGTTAGAGGAATTCAGTTCTTCAAGAACGTTTTTAAGTTTATCTTCATTTCGGGAAACAATGGTCACTTCAGCACCCAGTTTTGCGAACTGCAGTGCAACTGCTTTTCCTATTCCGTCTGAAGCTGCGCCGACCAAGGCTTTTTTCCGGCCAAATCAATAATCATATCAAAGATTTTCTGTCATAAAAGTAGTCATTCCGAACAGTTTTAAAAAAGTTTTTAAGATTTTTAACAATCAATTTTGCGCATCAAAATCTTATATTTGCATCATGATTAACAGCGACCAGGTTAAAGACATCAAATCCAGAATCGAGGATTTGTATAAGTATCTTCAGATCGAAAAAAAGAAGATCGAAATCTTCAATGATGAAGAAAAAACTGTTTCACCGGAATTTTGGGACAACCCGAAAGAAGCCGAAGCGTTTATGAAACAGCTTCGCTCCAAGAAAAAATGGGTGAGTGATTATGAAGAAATCTTCACACGGTATGAAGATTTGCAGGTTCTGATGGATTTTGCGAAAGAAGACCCCGATTCCGAAAAGGAACTGGAGGAAGCTTTCCCGCTTTTGGTTCAAAAAGTTGAAGACCTGGAATTCAGAAATATGCTTTCCAATGAAGGTGACGAGCTTTCGGCGGTGCTGCAGATTACCGCCGGCGCAGGCGGAACAGAATCATGCGACTGGGCATCGATGCTGATGAGAATGTACACGATGTGGGCTGAAAAGCAGGGTTACAAGATCCGGGAGCTGAATTATCAGGAAGGCGATGTTGCCGGTGTGAAAACGGTAACGCTGGAAATCGACGGTGAATTTGCTTTCGGTTATCTGCGCGGTGAAAATGGGGTTCACCGTTTGGTAAGGATTTCACCTTTCGATTCCAACGCAAAAAGACACACCAGCTTTGTTTCTGTGTATGTTTATCCTTTGGTCGACGATACAATAGAAATCAACATCAATCCGGCCGATATTTCTTTTGAAACCATGCGTTCAAGTGGGGCAGGAGGGCAGAACGTAAACAAGGTTGAGACCGCAGTGCGATTACGTCACGCGCCAACCGGAATCATCATAGAAAACTCCGAAAGCCGTTCCCAGCTCCAGAATAAAGAAAAAGCGATGCAACTTTTACGCTCAAGACTTTATGAGATGGAGCTTGAAGAACGGATGAAAGCGAGAAACGAAATTGAAGCCGGGAAAATGAAAATCGAGTGGGGCAGCCAAATCCGAA
>NZ_DAMBHK010000009.1:20186-24575 GCF_032060305.1 Kaistella sp.
GGGAAAATGAAAATCGAGTGGGGCAGCCAAATCCGAAATTACGTGATGCACCCTTACAAACTCGTGAAAGATGTGCGCTCCGGTTACGAAACTTCGGATGTGGACGGTGTGATGAACGGAGACCTGACTCCATTCCTTAAAGCCTTCCTGATGGCCGACGGAACCGCTGCGGCGGCCGATGATTTCGACCTGTAAGTTTTGGGAAACTTTAACAGATTATTAATCTTATAAAAACCGCTCTTTTATTATCTTTGCGAATATGGAACATTTTGAGAGTTGGAAGGATTTACTTAATCCTGAATTTTATATAAAAATGGGCGGTTTCTGGCTCATTTTGTTTATTATTTTCGCGGAGACAGGATTGTTTGTGGGGTTTTTTCTTCCAGGTGACAGTTTGCTCTTTGTATCAGGAATTTATGCAGTAGAGATTGTAGATCAGGCGATCGGCTCCACCGGAAGTGATTTTTTAGATACGACGATACTGGCTACGGCCATTGCGATTGCTGCGGTGATCGGAAATGAAGTGGGCTACTGGTTTGGCCGAAAAACGGGGCCTGCGCTTTATAAAAAAGAAGATACATTCCTCTTCAAGAAAAAATATCTGTTTCAGGCTCACGATTTCTTCGAAGAACATGGCGCTCTTGCTGTAATTATGGCGAGATTTCTGCCTGTGGTGAGAACATTTACCCCGATTGTTGCAGGGATTGTAAAGATGGACAAAACCCGCTTTTTGATCGATAATATCATCGGGGCGTTCCTTTGGTCTTTTTCGCTGATTTTTGCAGGACATTATCTCGACCGGCTTTTCATGGACCAGTTCGGGATTGATCTGAAATCGCATCTGGAGATGATCATCATTATTATTGTACTGATTACAAATGTTCCTATCATTGTTAAATTCTTCTTTGGCAAGGAAAAAGAAGAAGAGCAAATCGAAGAGTAAAATCTAAATCATCAATATAAAAAGCAATCTGTAAACAGGTTGCTTTTTTTTCTTATTCAGATAGAATTATTGCTTTATAAAGTCCAGTATGTTTGGATAAATGAGGCTGTCTCTCTTTTTCTTTGAAAATCTTGGGGCGTGACCAGTTTTTTTCATCAGAACAAATTTGTGCTCAATATTTTTACTGGTCAATGCCGAATCGAGTGCTAGGCCCTGGTTAATATCGACTAAAAAATCCCTGTTGCCCTGAAAGTGCAGCGTAGGGACATTTGAAGCCTGATACACCGGGCTGGCTTGTTTAAATGCTTCTGCGGTTGCTGAATTATATTTCTCGCCCACTACCTTTTGAAAAATACGGTGTGATCTTTTGAAATATTTTGAATTCCTGTAACGCTGAGAATAAAAGTCGGCAGGACCGCTCAAAGAGATTATTTTCTGAACCTGGTCTTCATTTTTGTATCCATAGAGTAGGGCCAAATGCCCACCCGCACTTTCGCCCAGAAGGATTATTTTGTTAGAAGCTAGATTCCAGTCTTTACCGGAATTGCCCGTGTACTGAAAAGCTTTAGAAATGTCTTCTAAAGCAGCCTTGTAGGTTGTAATTTTGTTTACCAGCCGGTAATTGATGTTTGCGGTGGGAAAATTATTCCGGTAAAGGAATTTCTGCACTTTGCGGAGATGGAGTTTGCTGCCAAAAATCCAGGCTCCGCCATGAACCATCATGATTAACGGCGTATCGGGTGTGTATTCTGCAGGCAGAAAAACATCCATCACATTCCTTTTGTTTTCGCCGTATTTTACATTGTAAATTTTCTTTCCAAAATTTCCGTCGTTTTTTATCCTGTAGCGTGTGGAACAGGAATTCAACAAAGCAAGAAGCACAGCGGTAAAGATAAGCTGAAGAATTACAGATTTTTTCATTGCCGGTGAGTGTGAAAATTTCGAGCCATCATGAGTATTTGAATGTCTTTCCGTTATGTATCAAATAAAAAAAGAGATTTAAAAAAATCTCTTATGTATTCAATTGAACAGGTCCCGCACTTTATCAAAAAAAGTTTTTTCTTTTCCTGAAGGTTCTGCGATCATGTCCCCGTTTTTAATTTGCTTTTCGAAAAATTCCCGCTGTTCTGCTGACAAATGTTGCGGTGTCCAAACATTGATATGAACAAACATATCCCCTTTGCCATAACTGTCGATGCTTGGCAGTCCTTTGCCGCTTAATCTGAGGATTTTTCCTGACTGTGTGCCTGCATCAACTTTTATTTTTACTTTTCCGCCCACGGTTGGGATTTCTTTCTGTGTTCCCAAGGCAGCTTCAGCGAAAGAAATGTAGAGTTCCTGGTGCAGATTATCGCCTTCACGCTTAATTGCAGCATCCACTTCTTCTTCCACCACAACCAACAGATCACCAGGATTTCCTCCAAACGGTGCATCGTTACCTTTGCCCCGTACATTCAGCTGAATTCCTTCTCTTGCGCCTGCCGGAATGTTGATGGTGACTTCTTCATCTTCTTTGATCAATCCCTGGGCATTTGCGCCTGCAGGAATTTTATCTGCAATTCTACCAATTCCCTGACAGGTAGAACAGTGCGTCTGCGTCTGCATCTGGCCGAACATGGTGTTCATTACTTTTACCTGAACACCGCTTCCGTTACAGGTAGGGCAGGTTTTGGAAGTAGCGCCCGGCGCCATTTTCATTTTCTTGACTTTAATGGTTTTCTGGGTTCCGTTCACCATTTCCTCAAGATTGAGTTTTATTCTTACGCGAAGGTTGCTGCCACGCTGCTGCTGTCTCTGCGCGCCGCCGCCGCCGCCGAAATGTCCGCCGAAGATATCACCAAACTGGCTGAAGATATCTTCCATATTCATTCCGCCACCGAAACCGCCGCCAAAACCGCCACCTCCATTCATTCCGGCATGGCCGAACTGGTCGTAACGTGCTTTTTTATTATCGTCGCTTAAAACTTCGTACGCTTCTGCCGCTTCCTTAAATTTTTCTTCAGCACTTTTATCCCCCGGATTTTTGTCGGGATGATATTTCAGCGCCATTTTTCGGTACGCTTTTTTTATTTCGTCGGCCGAAGCATTTTTAGCAACTCCCAGTACTTCGTAGTAATCTCTTTTTGACATTTTATAGTATGATTGATAAAGATAAAAAGATAACTGAGTGTTTTCAATTACCTTTTTTTATGAATGTTTTTAGTTTCCTGTAACCACTTTTGCGAAGCGGATTACCTTGTCGTGCAGTGTGTATCCGGTTTCGATGACATCTACAATTTTGCCTTTCAGGTCTTCTGAAGGTGCAGGAATCTGTGTAATGGCTTCATGAAAATCTACATCGAAACTGTCACCTGGCTTTACGTCCATAGCTTTCAAACCTTTTTCGGTGAGCTTTCCTTTGAATTTCTGATAAATAAGTTCTACCCCCTGTAAATCTGCTTCGTTGCCGGTTTTCGAGATTTCTTTCAAAGCTCTTTCGAAATCATCCAGGATAGCCAGCATGGAAATCATCATGTCCTGATTGGCATACTGGAAGAACTCCATTTTCTCTTTAGTGGTTCTTTTTTTGTAGTTTTCGAATTCTGCGAAAAGACGCACGTAACGGTCTCTTTCTTCTGCCAAAAGTTCCTCTGCAGAGGGAGCGGCTGTCACATTCTCGTTAGATTCAGTTTCAGGGTTTTGAATGTTTTCTTCCTGAAGATTTGCATTTTCTTCGTGTATATCTTGATTTTCCGACATAGTATTACAATTTAGTACTCATCAATTCACAAAGATTTTGCCAAATAGAGTTTTAGGACAATTAGTCACTTTCTTACTTTGTACTGAAGCGGTATGATACCCCTGCAGATACAAAATAGTCTGGTGAGATTTCAGAAATTCCTACTCCGGCAGAGGTATCTACCTGAAAATTGTTGCTGATGAGATAAGTGAAGCCCGCATCGAAACGGTGGTCAGCTTTTTCAAATTTATTCAGGTATCCATAAAATTCAGCAAACATGCCCAGCTTTTCATCAAGTGAATATGAAGTTGAAACTGTGTAAGCTCCTGTAACATCTGGTGTAACACCGTTCCATTCCGCACCTAAGTTGTAGCCAAGATTCAGTTTATCCGATAGTGTGTGATTAAAAAGTAACCTGAAAGATGGTGCAGTATAAGGAGTTTTAAAATTTTTAGAAGCCAGTCTGTTCAATGTCAGTTGCCCCAGAAAAGCGATTGCCGGCATAAATTTTTTTTTCTCCATGAGTTTCGCTTTAAATCCTAACGTAACGGGTGAAATTCCGGAATTTCTCTCATGGTATACTGTTTCTGAATTAAAATCGGCGCCTACCCTGAATTCTAAATTTTTATTCACCCCATATTTTATCAATAAAGTGGGGTGAGAAGCATTTCTTGATTCAGTATCAGTTTTTTCATAAAAAATCCGGATTCCAGCTGAAGATTGCTTT
>NZ_DAMBHK010000009.1:24675-29526 GCF_032060305.1 Kaistella sp.
TTGATCGGGTCTGTCGGTCTGGATGGTTTCCTGAGCATATAAAACCTGAGTAACGATTAGAAGCAGTGATGAATATCGTTTTTTCATGATCCAAAAAATGTTTCTACGAGTAAATACAAATTCAATGCAATAATGATGGCGGCAATGATCCAAACTGAGATTTGCAGCCAAGGTTTGTTTACAAATTCGCCCATTTTTAATTTAGATCCTGTAAACATTACCAAAGGAACAACCGCAAAACTCAGCTGCATTGACAGAATTACCTGACTGAGAACCAAGAGATCTGTGGTGCCCTGTTCGCCGTAAATTATTGTAACAATAAGGGCAGGAATAACAGCAATCAACCGCGTAATCAATCTTCTTAACCAGGGTTTCAGGCGGATATTCAGGAATCCTTCCATCACAATCTGACCTGCCAGCGTTCCTGTTAAAGTTGAATTCTGTCCAGATGACAGGAGCGCAACTGCAAAGAAAATACTTGCAAAGGTGGTTCCTAAAATCGGCGCGAGCATTTTATGGGCATCATGAATATCTGCTACATCCTGGTTTCCGGTGGTATGAAAAGTCGCCGCCGCTACAATTAAAATTGCTGCATTGATGAAAAATGCCAGGAATAGCGACGCTGTACTGTCGATGGTGGCGAATTTTATGGCTTCTTTTTTTCCGAAATACGTGCGTTCGTAATTCCGGGTCTGGATGATGCTACTGTGCAAATACAAGTTATGAGGCATAACCGTTGCACCCAGAATTCCAATGGCAATATAAAGCATTGAGGGATTGGTAACGATTTCTTTTTGCGGAACAAGGCTGCTAAGAATCGGGAAAATATCCGGTTTACTTAAAATGATTTCATAAATAAAACAGCCGAGAATAACGAATATTAATCCTGCAACAATGCTTTCCAGATACCGGAATCCTTTTGCCTGGAGAAATAATATCAGAAATACATCAATTACCGTAATTACAACACCCCAGGTGAGCGGAATGCCGAAAAGCAGATTAAGTGCTATTGCGGAGCCGATGACTTCTGCAAGATCACACGCAGCGATGGCAATTTCGCAAAACACCCACAGTATGAAATTGGTAGTAGGATTAAAATGATCCCGGCACGCTTGTGCAAGGTCCCGCTCCGCAACAATTCCCAACTTCAAAGAAAGATGCTGAAGAACGATGGCAAATAAATTGGAAATAAGGATCACTGATAATAAAGTGTAACCAAACTGAGCACCTCCGGCGATATCGGTCGCCCAGTTTCCGGGATCCATATAGCCTACTGCGACCATAAGCCCTGGCCCTGCAAAGGCGAAAAGCTTACGCCAAAAACCGGCATCTTTTGGAATATTGATACTTGAAAATACTTCTGGGAGCGAGTTAGCGTATTTTTCTCTTTGCCAGCCTTTATTGATGTTTTTCACAAATGTTAGATTAGGCTAACAAAATTACATAAATATATCTAATTTCCAAACCTAGAATAAAAAAAATCCCGACAAGTTGCCGGGATTTGGTATAATTTGAGGAAGATTATTTCGCAAATCTCACCGCCATTTTTCTGTCGATTGCTCTTTCAGCGTCAGATGCAGTAGCTGCAACGGTAGCGAATTTACTTCCGTAACCTTCAGCACCAATCACCTGCGCGCCAACACCAGCTTTCTCCAGAGCAGATTTTATATAATTTGCTCTTGCAGTAGAAAGTTTTACATTAGTTGCTTCGTCGCCAACTTTATCTGTATACCCGCCCACTTTAATTTTTGCATCAGGATACGCTTTCAAAATTGCTACAAGGTTATCTAGCTGAACCTGCGAGCCTGCTTCAAGTTCTGTAGAAGAGCCCATTTTAAAATTTACTTTGTCGAAAGTATACCAGGTGTCTTTCAGTACAGCATCATCTGCGGCATTGGTGTATCCTCCGGATTTAAGGAAAGAAATCATTGAATCTTCCATCCCGCCTCTGTATCCTTTCAGTGCAACACCATTCAGATCAATATCTTCATCAACTTTGTTTGTGGTAACCATTGCGGAATCTGTAGGCATCATCGTGGAAGCAGAATCTGTTACAACAGCTGTTGAATCTGTCGTTACGGTTGTCTGTTCTGCAGGTTTGTTGCACTGTTTCCAAAGGAACCACGCGGCAAGTGCCAGCAGCAATAAAGGCAGAAGCCATTTCCATATAGATCCCGCTTCGTTATCATCTTTACGGTCAACATTTACGTGGGTGTTGCCTCCTCTGTTTACCTCCACTTTCGGTTCATCATAAGAAGTTACCTTCACTTTTTCAGTGGCAAGATCAGGAGTACCTCCCCAGTTTCCTAAACCAAGTGAAGCTAACGAGAGCCCAGCCGGAAGTAAAGAAGACACTATTCCTTTCTGATCTGAAAGCAGGCCTGACAAGCTGTTTCTGTCGAGATTATGATCTGCAGCATATTTGCCCAGTGAGCCTAATGCAGCACCAGCAACCATATTCAATAAAGAACCTGAAGTTGAATTGCTTACCCCTGAGTAGCCTGATACCGCATTAATCAGTCCATTGATTTTATCTCCAAAAATTGCAGTCAGTACAGTGCTAACCAATGAATTATTAGAAGAGCCTCCTAAAAGGTTTCCCAACAAGCCTGTGGATTGTGACCCAGTAATTGCATCCAGCAAAGCTGGCTGATTAGCATTATTGGCCATTCCGCCTACAACCGCCGGCAACAAACCGCTTATTGCTTTGGAAATACCCGATTCGCTTTCTCCGTACTGCGTGGCAGCCTGAGATACTAATGCCGGACCCAATTGTCCCTTGATAAGATCGATAACGTTTAATGACATAATAGTTTATTTTTAAATTTAACTTTAACAACAGAAGCAAATATCAATCCAAAAGAACTGCATTTTGTGTTGTTTATATTTAAATTAACATTCTATTACATTATCATTAAAAATAAACCCAAGAATTAGTATGATTTTGCAAATATTACCCGCTGATTTGATGGTTTTCCCGAAATCATTGAAATACCTTCTTCCATTTGATTGTCTAAAGGAATACATCTGATGGTCGCTTTGGTTTCATTTTTAATCTGCTCTTCTTCTTCCGCAGTACCGTCCCAATGGGCAGAAATAAATCCACCTTTTTCCTCCAGAACCTGCTTGAACTCTTCGTAAGAATCTACTTTTGTAATATGTTCGTCGCGGTAGGTTACTGCCTTTCTGTAGATATCTTCCTGAATGGTTTTCAGGAGATTTTCGATATAGATATCGAGATTTTCAAGCGGTTTAGTTTCCTTAGTTAAATTATCTCTTCGGGCAATCTCCACCGTTTTGTTTTCCAGATCACGGGCGCCTAAAGCGATGCGAACGGGTACACCTTTCAGTTCGTATTCGGCAAATTTCCAGCCTGGTTTGTTCTCTGTACGGTTATCATATTTTACTGAGATTCCTTTAGCTTTCAGTTTAGCCTGAATTTCATAAGCAACTTCGTCAATTTGCTGCAGCTGTTCTTCCCCTTTGAAAATCGGTACGATTACTACCTGAATCGGTGCTAAAGTTGGTGGTAAAACCAAACCTAAATCATCGGAATGCGTCATGATCAATGCCCCCATTAATCTGGTAGAAGTTCCCCAGGAAGTTCCCCAGGCGTACTCGATTTTCCCTTCTCTGTTGGTGAATTTCACATCGAAAGCTTTCCCGAAATTCTGTCCCAGGAAGTGAGAAGTTCCTGCCTGAAGGGCTTTCCCATCCTGCATTAAGGCTTCGATACAGTAGGTTTCATCTGCACCGGCAAATCTTTCAGATTCTGTTTTAAGTCCTTTGATTACAGGTATTGCCATGAAGTTTTCAGCAAAATCTGCATATACGTGGAGCATTTTTTCGGTTTCTTCAATTGCCTCATCTTTGGTGGCGTGCGCAGTATGGCCTTCCTGCCAGAGGAATTCTGCAGTTCTTAAAAACAGACGCGTTCTCATTTCCCAACGCACAACATTCGCCCACTGATTGATGAGAATAGGCAGATCACGGTAGGACTGGATCCAGTTTTTATAGGTATTCCAGATGATGGCTTCGGAAGTTGGACGTACGATAAGCTCTTCCTCGAGTTTAGCTTCGGGATCAACGATGAGTTTTTTAGGATCTTCAGGATCGGTTTTCAGTCTGTAGTGGGTAACTACAGCGCATTCTTTTGCGAAACCTTCGGCATTTTTTTCTTCAGCTTCAAATAAACTTTTCGGGATAAAGATAGGGAAGTAAGCATTTTCGTGACCTGTTTCCTTGAATTTACGGTCCATTTCGTCGCGCATTTTTTCCCAGATTGCATAGCCATAAGGTTTAATTACCATGCAGCCGCGGACTCCGGAATTTTCTGCCAGATCAGCTTTTACGACCAATTCATTATACCATTTACTGTAATCTTCGGCTCTTGAAGTTAATTTTGCCATTATATTGTATCTTTGATTTAACTTTTGTGTAGTACTTGTATCTAATTCTAAAAAGTGTATTTTTACTCAAAAATTTACCAGTGTTAATGGTATAATTTTGGTATAAAGTGCAAATATAATTCAAATTAAAACTTTTCACCTTATCATGGAAAAAATTACTTATAAAAATTTACCTCAGATTCTGAAATCTAAAGTGGTTTTGGCGCTTGCCGGAGGTTTAATTTTAATGTCCTGCGGTTCGCAGATGGGTGGTTACAGCGAAACCGACGGAGTATATTACGACCCAAACAGAGATACACTGCCTGAAGGTACTGTGATGAACAGTGGCAACAGGGTAGGTGAATATTATGATTATCAGGCAACAGATGATCAGAATAAATACCTCAATTCTGAAAACAGAAATGAAAGCTGGAAAGACCAGAATTCCGATTGGGGCAATTAT
>NZ_DAMBHK010000009.1:29626-42157 GCF_032060305.1 Kaistella sp.
TTCTGAAAACAGAAATGAAAGCTGGAAAGACCAGAATTCCGATTGGGGCAATTATACAGGTACCGATATTTTCTATAATGATACCTGGGGTTCCCCTTACGGAATGTACTCCGGTTGGGGACTGAATTTCGGTTTCGGATCGTATTGGGGTTACGGAGGTTACTACAGCCCGTGGGGAATGGGATATAATCCGTGGTACGGTTACTACAGCCCATGGTATGGTTACTACAGCCCTTACTACGGCTATTATAATCCTTATTACGGATACAGCCCGTACGGCTATTATTCTCCTTATGGATATGGATACGGAATGGGATATAACAGCTATAATGGCGGATTTACCTATAAAAGAAGCGGTGCAGACGGTGGTTTCAGGAATACTTTAAAAAATTCTAATCCAAGTTCCACCAACAGAACTAATAATTATAATTCCGGGTTCCGAAACGATACGCCAAGAATGAATTCTACACAACCCAACAATCCGAGATATAACCAGCCTGAAAATAGTACTCAGCCACGATTGAGAGCAACTCCAAGGCATGATTCAAGTCCAAGACAGACTACTCCGAGACAAAGCTCTCCAAGCTATAGTGAGCCGAGAATCAGAAGCAATTCAAATGACGGGGGCTTCCGTTCAGGAAGCAGCGGTGGCGGATTCAACAGCGGTTCATCCAATACAAGTTCAGGATCAACCCGGTCAGGCGGCGGTTTCAGAAGATAACTTAAAAAAAACTCATATTTTAAAATGATTAAAAATTCTTTAATAGTTTTAAGCCTTTCTGCTGCATATTTTGTAAATGCGCAGGATGTTTCAACCCTTAGAAACACAGTTGAAGTGTATTCAAACAGCTCACTGAACGGTTCATCAAAATACAATGCTATGGCAGGTTCTATGGGAGCATTGGGAGGAGATTTTTCTACACTTACTTCTAACCCTGCGGGTATTGGTGTGAGTATCGCCAGTGAATTTTCGGGAACATTAGGGATAGAAGCAAATAAAAATACCACATCTTACGCAGGAAAATCTGCAGATTTCAAGGTCAATAATACTGATTTAGGAAATGTTGGAGGTGTGGCCGTTTTTCCTGTGAGCGGCTCTACGCCATGGAAATTTGTGAATGTAGGTGTTAACTATTCGAATCAGTCGATTGAGAATTACTCCGAAACTCCCGGAAACAGCAATCTCATATATGAAATCAGAGATGCAGACAATGTGCTCGTTGATGAGCTTGCATTTGCCGGCCACGCTTATAACCGATACGGTAATCTTTCCAAAACGAGTATCGGTGTTGGAGGAAATTATGACAACAGACTGTATGTAGGTGCCGGATTGAATTTCCACAACTCGGTGCTCGATCAGTATGACTCCGCAGCTTTTACAGACAATACCAATGTAACTGATGTTTATGACAAACAGTATACTCCTTTTTCGGAGTCTGCCAACGGTTTCTCGGCTTCTGTAGGAGTAATCGGTAAGATTAATCCACAGTTCAGATTAGGTGCTTCAATCGAAACACCCACATGGTGGAGCATTGCAAGAGTTTACAGCGAATATGAAAATCCAGTAGACGGAACGTATACGGAAGACCGCAGACTTTCTTCACCTATGAAAGCAACTTTCAGTGCAGCGTACGTACCCAACAAAAATTTCGCTATCAACGTAGATTACTCTTTGGGACTTACAAAACCTAAATATAAAGTGTATGGCGATGCTGAAACGGAATTGAACAGCTTTTTTGATCAAAACTCTAAAAATCTGTCAGAGGTAAAAGTAGGTGCAGAATACCGTATTGCTGCTTTCAGAGTGAGAGGAGGTTACGGATTTGCGTCAAGTCCATTTGATTCGATGTCGATCAGTACATTATCGGATACCGGAACATCAGCAAATACATCTTACGACAATTTGATTTTAGGAAAAAGAAATACTGTGGGTGCTGGGATTGGTTATGATTTCAAATCATTCTTTATCGATGCGGCTTACCAGAATGTAAATTCAGAATACAGCAGCCCGTTTTTACGGGGTTCTGCAGCAACTAATACGGGATATTTTTCAAACAATTATATTGTTGAATCTGATGCGTCAGTAGTTTCAAACGTAAAAAATACTAAAGATAATTTCTTTATAACACTAGGCTGGAAATTCTAAATTTCCGGAATTAAGTGAAATAATGATGGGAGGCTTCGGAGAAATCCGGAGCCTTTTTATTTATTAATGATCATGGAACAAATGTCCCACCAGCGCTAAAATTACACCGCAAATCACCATGAGAATTTTCCACCAGTCAATATTATGATTTTTGCTGCTTTCGAAGATTATAACCGAGGAAATGTGAAGAAAGATTCCGCCTACCAGGGCCAGAAAATAGACTTTAAAATCGAGGTTAAAATAATTTCCGGTAATTAATCCCAGAGGTGACGCAATTGCAAAAAAGGCAATGATCAGCCAGGAAGTCGTCGTAAATTTCTGTTTCTGAATCAGAAATGCGCCCAAAACAAAGGAAATCGGAAGGTTGTGAAAAAGAATTCCCATTAAATAAGGATTGAAAACATCGGTTTCGTTTGCAAGCGGAATTCCTTCCAAAAAGGCATGAATAAACATCCCGACCATAAGTGCTACCGGTAGAATGTTTTTCTCTTCGTGATGATGGTGAAAATGGCCGTGCTCGAATCCTTTTGTGAGATTTTCAAGCAGCATTTGCAAAAGCACTCCGGCGATTACAAAAATACCGATGTTGGAATTTCCTTCGGCATACACTTCCGGGAAAACATCATTAAGACAGATGGTAATTAGAAAACCGGCACTTAAAATCAAGAGATTTTTTGCAAATTTCTGTTTCCCACCAAAATATTTTCCGAGAAATACGCCGGCCAGAACACTTAATATTAAAAGAAAAATAATCATGAATCTTTCTGATTGTGGTTTGTGATAAAATTACCGCTAAAAATTTTTAGTTCGAAATCTTTTTAAAGTTTTCTGAAAACGTTAATACAACGCGGAGAAGTATCCCGATCGAAAGTTCCGAGATTATAATCTCCGAAAATTTTTTCCCTTTCAAATCCAAATTCCGCGGCATAAGAACCAATCTCTTCCAAAGTGTGAAGTTTCACCTTTTCGAAAAAGTGGAAATCCTCGCCCTGATCTTTAAAAACAATATCTTTTATAACATGTTGGTCTTCGATTCTTTTGGAAATATGAAAATCGATGTTGCCTTTTGTGGTTACCGCTTCCGCGACCAAAGTATTTTTTACCCACTGCTCGTTCAGGAAATCGAGAACGAAAAATCCCTTATCTTCCAGTACATCAGCAACAGATCTAAAGACTTTTTTGTCATCATCTTCACTTTCGAAATATCCGAAACTTGTAAAAAGATTACAAACTGCGTCAACTTTCATCTTCGAGATTTCCGGATAAATGGGATCCCGCATATCATGAACCTTAAACTTTAAAGTTTCGTTTTCGAAAATTTTGTTCTGTGAAATACTTTCTTCAGAAAGATCGAGTCCTAAAACATCAAAACCCATTTTATTAAGAAAAACCGAATGCCGGCCTTTTCCGCAGGCTAAATCAATAATTTTTGAATGTTTCGGGATCTGCAAATCGTTGATTAGCAGCGATATGAAATTTTCTGCTTCTTCGAAATTTCTGTCCTTGTAAAGAATATGATAATAAGGGGTATTAAACCACGTTTCAAACCATGCCATTGTGCAAAAATAACTAAATTTGCATTTCTTAAACTACAAATCATAAAAGATTTCTCTTAAAAGGCAAATGCAGAATATCAAATGCCCAGGAATCATTACCAATCAACTTTAGGGTTTAGATACCCAGACTCATATGAATACAGAAAACTTACAGATACAGATTAAAACTTTTTTCGGACTCGAAGAAGTGTTGGCAGAAGAAATTAAAAAACTGGGCGGCAAGAACGTTGAGATCAAAAACCGCGCGGTAAACTGCGAAGGCGATCTGGGTTTTCTTTACAAGATTAATTATTCTGCCAGAACTGCGCTCAAAATAATGATTCCGGTGCTTACTTTCAAAGCCTGGGACGAAAGCCGCTTCTACGATAAGCTTTTTGCCTTCCCGTGGGATGACTATATGAATGTTGACCAAACCTTTGCCATCGATGCCACGGTATATTCGGACCGGTTCCGCCATTCGCAGTTCATGTCCCAGAAAATGAAGGACGCGATTGTCGATTATTTCAAATTTCATCACCGCAAAAGACCAAATGTGGATGTTCAGGATCCGGATATTAAATTCCACCTGCATATCGACAGGGAATTGGTAACGATTTCATTGGATTCTTGTGGAGATCCGCTTTTTAAAAGAGGTTACCGTAAAGAACAAGGCGAAGCGCCTATTAATGAAGTGTTGGCCAGTGGAATGTTACAGCTTGCAGGCTGGGACGGAAAAGGTAACTTTCTGGACCCCATGTGCGGATCGGGAACGATTCTTATTGAAGCGGCGATGATCGCGATGGATTTGCCGGCACAGATTTTCAGAAAGAAATTCGCTTTCCAGAACTGGAAAAATTATGATGCAGAACTTTTCCAGAAAATAAAAGTAGTAAGAATCAACCGAATCAAAGAATTCACAGGTAAAATTGTCGGGTATGATTTAGATTCTCAAATGTTGAACGCGGCTCATCTCAACATAGAAGCAGCCGAAATGGAAGATGTAATTGAAGTGAAAAGGCAGGATTTCTTCGAGTCCAAAAAAGAATTATTCCCATTGATGATGGTTTTCAATCCGCCTTATGATGAGCGAATTGAAATTCAGGATAATGAATTTTACAAGAAAATCGGTGATACTTTCAAGAAAAATTATCCAAATACTTTGGCGTGGTTTATCTCTTCAGACCTTGATGCGGCCAAAAAAGTCGGTTTAAGACCTTCCCGAAGAATTAAACTTTTCAACGGAAAATTAGAATGCCGTTTCCTACAGTTTGAAATGTATGAAGGAACGAAGAAAATTCATAAACTGGAAGGAAAATAATAGGTAATAAGTTGATGTGGTAATTTGATTATTAAAATTGTCCGATACCACGTTCACAAATCAGCACATCATCACATTGAATTCAATCTCAATCATCATCGCCATTTATAACCGGAAAGACGAACTTTTCGAGCTGCTCAATTCATTGTCTCATCAAACAGATAAAGATTTTGAAATCATCATTGTTGATGATGGTTCCAAGATTGATCTGCGGCCAACGACCACACTTTTTAAGGAAAGTTTAAATATAGAGTTTTTCCGAAAAGACAATTCCGGTCCGGGTTTGTCGAGGAATTATGGTGCCAGAAGAGCCAAGAACGACTGGCTTGTTTTTGTAGATTCGGACGTGATTGTCGAAAAAAATTACATCGAGAACATCAAAAAAAATATTACGGAAATTCCCTGCGATGCATTTGGTGGTGCCGACAAAGCCCACAAAGGTTTCAATCTGATGCAGAAGGCGATTTCCTATTCCATGACCTCGGTTTTTACCACCGGCGGAATTCGCGGAAACAAGAAAGCGGTCACCAAGTTTCAGCCCCGCAGTTTCAACATGGGCGTGAAAAAGTCTGCCTTCGAAACTGTTGGCGGATTTTCAGAAATGCGGATTGGCGAAGATCCGGATCTCTCGATGACGCTTTGGGAAAACGGTTTTACAACAGCCTTTTTCGATAATATTGGGGTTTACCATAAACGGCGCGTCGATTTCGGGAAATTCTCAAAACAGGTCTACCAATTCGGTTGCGCGAGACCTATTCTTAACCAGCGTCACCCGAAATATGTGAAGATTTCGTTTGCATTTCCCTCAGTTTTTCTCATCGGTTACATTTTGGGTTTTATTGAATACTTTCTCTTTCAGAAAGGACTTTTCCTTACGATGTACGGGTTGTACACCGTGCTTGTGTTTTTTCATGCGCTGTATAAGACCAAAAATATCAGCATCGCTTCATTTGCGGTAATTTCCACCTATATCCAGATGTTTTCTTACGGTTATGGCTTTCTGAAATCGTGGATTCTGCTCAATATTTTCCGTCAGAAACCGGAGGATGCATTTCCTTCTCATTTTCACAGGAATTAATTTGGGCGCACATTTCCGGCTTTCACTACTCGCTTTTTTCCGGCGGCGGCGAAGCCGCCGCCGGAAAAAGAGCTCAAACATGCCGTTCAATCCGGGGCGCAGTTCCCTTATCAATAGAAAAATAGTTATTTTTACAAAAAATTCACCATGAACAATTATTTAGAATTCAACTTCACGATATCGCCGCTTCAGCCCTGGAACGAAATCCTGATGGCAGAACTCATTGAAATCGGTTTCGACAGTTTTACGGAGGAACACGAGGGAATTCTGGCCTATATTCAGAAAAACCTTTTTGATGAAAAGCAACTTCAGGAAATCAGTATGTTTTCCAATGAAGCTGTAGAAATTTTCTACACTTACCGCGAAATGCCCAATATCAACTGGAATGAAGAGTGGGAGAAGAATTTCGAGCCGATTAATGTAGAAAATCAGGTGTCGATCCGGGCAGAATTTCACGAAAACCAAAATCTTCCACACGAAATCATCATTCAGCCGAAAATGTCCTTTGGAACGGGTCATCACGCAACGACCTATCTCATGATTCAGCAGATGCTCGATATGGATTTAGAGAACAAAACCGTGCTCGATATGGGCTGCGGAACTTCCGTTCTCGCGATTTTCGCCAAGCAGAAAGGTGCCGGAAAAACCGTTGCTATCGATATTGACGAATGGTCGGTAGAGAATTCAAAAGAAAATGCAGCAAGAAACAATGTAGAACTTGATATTTTCCAAGGAACTGCGGATAATTTGGGTGCCGAAAATTTCGATATTATTCTGGCGAATATCAACCGGAATATCCTTATTTCAGATATCCCGACTTATGTTTCAGTTTTAAATAACGGCGGACAGCTCGTGCTTTCCGGATTATGTTTCTTTGATGTTGATGATATCATGGAGGTTTGTAATGAACAAAAACTCACGTTAAAAAGAAAACTGCAGCGCGAAGAATGGGTTTCCCTGCTTCTGGAAAAATAAAAACCCTGCTTAATGCAGGGTTTTTGTGACCTCGACAGGATTCAAACCTGTAACCTTCTGAGCCGTAATCAGATGCGCTATTCAGTTGCGCCACGAGGCCTTTTTTTAGGTCTGCAAATATAACACTTTTTTATTCCTTTCAAAAAATGAAACGTACTTTTTTTGCATTTTTATTTCTATTTCTGCTTTTGTCGTGTAAAAAGGAGGAAAAATATACGCTTAACGACTGGCAAAAAATTTCGGAAAATGTCGCATTCAAAAGTGTCGGCGATTTTGTAAAGTTAAAATCGGGTAAATTTAATTACAATATTCCTGTTTCGAAACTGCCTTTTAAAAAAGTAATGTTGCTTAATGCAAGTCTGGTAGGGTACTTTACAGAATTGAGTTTAGAAGATAAAATCATCGGAATCTCCAGTCCGGAATATGTTTATTCGGAGAAAATTCATAGTCTCATTTCAGAGGGAAAAATTCAGAACATCGGAAACGAGCAGAAATATGATATCGAAAAAATTATCGCATTAAAACCCGACGCGGTCTTTACGAATTATATTGCAAGTTTCGATAATACCTACGATCTCATTAGAAAAAACGGAATCGAAATTATTTTTCTAGATGAATATTTGGAGCAGAATCCTTTGGAAAAATCCAAATATCTTATGGTTTTCGGAAGACTTTTAGGGCCCGAAGAAGCTTCAGTTGTGCGTTTTAACGAGATTCAGAGTTCCTATGATTCACTGAAAGCTTTGGCACAAAAAGGACAGTACAAACCTGTTGTTCTTGCCAATGAAATGTACGGAAACCAATGGTTCTTACCCGGCGGAAAAACAAATTTAGCAACCCTGATTGCAGATGCAAATGCAGATTACCTTAATGCTCAAAACAGTGATTCCAAGGCGGTTCCTTTAAGTTTTGAAGAGGTTTTCGCTAAGTCGCAGAACGCTGAATTTTGGGTGAATGTGGGAAACCATAAGACAAAGAAAGAACTATTGCAGATCAACCCGAATTACGCGAAAATGAATGTTTTCAACAACGGAAAACTCTACACTGTATCAGGAAAAGAGAAAGCAAAATCCAATGACTTTTTCGAAAGCGGTGTGGTGCGCGCAGATTTAATCCTGAAAGATTACATTAAAATCTTCCACCCCGAGCTGCTGCCCAATTATAATTTAACATACCTGAAAGCGCTTAAATAATTTATATTTCTATTTTTGCAGGCTATTATCTGTACTAAAATATGTGGAAGAAAATCAAAAAACTGTTTTTTATCTTAATCCTCGCCAACATTCTGTTCATTGTTTGGGGAAAATTCTTTAATCCGCCCATTACGTTTACCCAAATCGGAGGTTTGTTGGAGTACGGAAAACTTAAAAGAGATTATATTTCCTACGATGAAATGGGAACCCATGTGAAAAAAGCGGTGATCGCATCAGAAGATCAGGCATTTTTCAGCCATAACGGTTTCGATTATAAGGCGATTAAAAAAGCGATGAAACATAACGAACAGGGCAAAAAACTGCGGGGCGGAAGCACCATTTCCCAGCAAACCGCCAAAAATGTTTTTCTCTGGCAGGGCCGCAGCTGGATCCGTAAAGGGTTGGAAGCTGTTTATACATTTATTATTGAGCTGGTGTGGAGCAAAGATATCATCCTTGAGCGTTATCTGAATTCTATTGAAATGGGGCGCGGTGTTTTCGGTGTAGAAGCAGCTTCCGAATATTATTTCAACAAAAACGCAAAAGACCTTACCAAAAGTGAAGCCGCGTGGATTGCCGCGATTCTGCCGAACCCGAAGAAATACGATCCCAAAAATCCATCGGCCTATCTTAAGCGAAAACACAGCTGGATCATGCGTCAGATGAATAACGTCAATTTGAAATAAATTATCTTTGTAGGCAATATGTCTTTATACAAAAGAAATAAAACAGGTTTTACCACCGTACTTTCCAAATATTTCAGTTTCCGGAACGAGACGAAATCTTTGGAACCTCTTTCTGAACTGCTGATGAATCTCCGCGGATCTGATTTTGGCGAAATTCTTGATTTTCTGCGTACCAATCCGGATGTCACAGAGAATTTCGGGTACTATATCAACCATCTTTTCGAAGGCAAACCCTTTAATCTTTCCCTTACAGAAGCTAATATTTTATCTGAAAACGCTTTTTTTCCGGAATTCAAAAAAAGACTCCTGAACAAAATTCTGCCTGCAGTAGAACACGAAAATACGGTATGGTTTCTGGTCGATGCGATTTCGGTAAGAACGGGCAAAGACCTACAGTACTTCCAAAGTATCCCGGAGGAACAGCTCACCGAATTTTTCCAGCTGCTAAGGATCGATGATATAATCATCCGTCCTAAGGTGAAAAATGAGTTGCTTTTTTCCATGAATATTCTTGCCTGGCGCGTCATCGGAAATGCAATGGACGTGGAAGTGGTAAATATGGCGCCGGAATACCGCAAATTCGATAATCCTTTTCTGGCCCTACAGAATGAACTCGACCGCCTGAATGAAAATTTCGCTGAAAATCCTGAGTTTATCCTGAATTCCAAAGACGTACATTATAAGCAGATTAAAGTGTATCTCGAGCAATGTCTTGATTTTGTGACTTTAGCCTTTAAAAACTCAGCGAAATACGGAATATCGAGTAAAATTAACCAGTCGCTGCTCAAGATCAGGCAGCAGCTGAACCGCATGAGCGATATTCATCAGGTGATGGTGATTGATGAGGAAGATGATGTGGTGCGTAAATCTAAACAGCTGTTTTTCAATATCCTGAATTATAAATCTCACAAGAATAACCTGCTGGATTTGGTTTCTGATAGCACCCGGCTGATGTCGCACCTAATTACCAACCATACGGCAGAAACAGGAACGCATTATATCACCAATTCCCGTCGGGATTATATGAGCATGTTCCTGAAAGCCAGTGGCGGCGGAATTATCGTGGGCTGTCTGGTGGTATTAAAGCTTTTTTACGGATCACTTCCGGGCAGCGATTTTTCTCACGGAATCTTATACGCCTTTAATTACGCGATGGGATTCATTATGATTTATCTGATGAGTTTTACTTTAGCCACAAAACAGCCGGCAATGACGGCCGCAACCATGGCCAAAGTACTTTCTGAAGGCGAAAATACCCAGAAAAATTATGTGGATTTTGCGCATCTTGTTTCTAAAGTTTTCCGTTCTCAGTTTATCGCATTTATGGGAAATGTGGCGCTGGCTTTTCCTGTAGCGCTTGCCATTATTTACGGTCTTGATGTGCTTTTTCAACAAAATTTTGCAGCAGAAAAAGCCTCAAACATACTTCAGGATCACGATCCTTTCAAATCCAAAGCTATTTTCCATGCGTGTATTGCAGGTTTTTTCCTTTTCATTTCGGGAATTATTTCGGGAAATATCGGAAACAGTTCGGTGTTTTACCATATTCCAAAAAGAATTGCCAAAAATCCTTTTCTGAATTATTTTCTTGGCAAAAAATCAGCGCAAAATATTTCAGACTATTACGCAAAAAACGCCGCCGGAATTATTTCGAACTTCTGGTTTGGGGTGTTCCTTGGAATTACCGGTCCTGTTGGCCTTTTTCTGGGTCTGGATCTGGACATCCGACACATTACATTTGCTGCCGGAAATATCGCACTGGGTTTTTATGGAAAAGGATTTGAGGTGGATACCTATACCGTAGTGATTTCTGTGATCACCGTATTTTTGATTGGATTCTTTAATTTTGCGGTGAGTTTCGGACTTTCCATGGTTCTGGCTTTCCGGTCCCGAAAAGTAAATTTTGGGGAAGTGACTGAAATTTATAAAGAAATTTTCAGGTATTTTATGAAAAATCCTTTACAGTTCTTCCTGCCCATCCGTTCAGAACTCGACAGCAGCGCAAAGGAAATGGTAGAAAATACGGTAGCTACGAAATCTGAAGATCGCTGATATTTTCTTCGCCGAATCTCTCTTTAAATTTATTCAGGAAGAAGGTTTTACGCATCCGGAAATCATTTTTAAGCAGTGGCGATTTAATGCGGATTTCTAAAATTTTCCTGTTCAGATTTACAGATTCAATTTCGCTGAACAGGGCGTCATTAAGATATTCATGCAGAAAATCCTTGATTTCAAAAGCAAGCAGCTTATCCTCAAAACCATAAATTCGGGCAAAGGATTTCACCAGTTCGGATGACTGAAATTCGCGTTTTTTCTTTCTCATGGTTCAATTTCAAAAATTCTGCTTTCTTCATTAATTTTTTTCACCACTTTTTCCGTACGTTCCCTGTTCGTGTCGGTGATAAAAATCTGGCCGAAATGCTCCTGGTTAACAAGTTCTATTAATTGTGAAACCCGCGTGTCATCTAGTTTATCAAAAATATCATCCAGCAGAAGAATCGGTGTTTTTCCCGTAAGTTCTTTAATTCTGTTCATCTGTGATAGTTTTAGTGCGATTAAAAAAGATTTCTGCTGTCCCTGGCTTCCGATTTTTTTTAGCGAATTACCATTCATTTCAAAAATAAGATCATCTTTATGAATGCCTTTCGAGGTATAAGTAAGCATCCGGTCTTTTTCGCTATTGTGGTGCAGAAGATTCTCGAAACTGTTCTCCTGTAAATCTGAGTGGTAATTTACCGATACTTTTTCGTTCCCGTTCGAAATTATTTCGTAATAATTCTGAATCAGCGGCACGATGGAGTCTGTAAACTGTTGTCTTTTTTCAAAAATCCGCGTTCCGAATTTAATTAAAGGTTCATTGTAAATCTCCAGATTTTCGGCATCAAAATACCTGTTTTTAGCAAAGCTTTTTAATAAGGCATTTCGCTGCTGCACGGTTTTTTGATATTGAATTAAACTGAATAGATATTCCGAATCGGTTTGCGAAATCATCGAATCTAAAAACTTTCTTCGACTTTCCCCGGAATCAGAAATCAAATTGGCATCATAGGGCGAGATAATCACACTTGGCAAAAATCCGATGTGATCGGCAATTCTATCGTACGATTTATCATTTTTTTTAATGGTTTTTTTAGATTCCTTCGGAAGCTGAATTTTCAATATATTTTCCTTTTCACCATCGAAAATTTCACCCTCAATAGTAAAGAAATCTTCGCCCGTTTTAATATTATTCAGATCCGTGTTGCCTAAAAAGCTTTTCGCCACGGAAAGGTAATGCAACGCATCGAGCACATTGGTTTTTCCCGCACCGTTGTTTCCTACAAAGCAATTGATTTGCGAAGAAAATTCAAAAAATTTCTCGGAATGATTTTTAAAATTGATTAAATGAAGTTTTTGGATAACCATTCGTCAAAAATACTTCATTAAAATCAGAAATAAAAGTGGCAAGCCGGAACACGTTTCCACACCGAACGAAAAGTAAGCATCCGGCTTTTGAGTTTCAGAAAAATAAATAAAAATAAAAGTTACCACTGTAGTCAGGAAATAGGAAACCGAAAAATCTGTTTTTAAAACAAATGTTGCGATTACAACACTTGCAAA
>NZ_DAMBHK010000009.1:42257-46525 GCF_032060305.1 Kaistella sp.
AGGAAACCGAAAAATCTGTTTTTAAAACAAATGTTGCGATTACAACACTTGCAAACACCATGAGATAGGCCAGATATTTCGTTTTCTGAACGCCAATTAATTTGGGAAATGTCACGATTTTATCATTTTTCATATCGCGGATATCGAAAGGGAGAACCAAAGCGGTAACAAATATAAGACTGATGGTAAAAATCTCCGGATGAAATTCCGGTACAATCAGCCACGAATTGATCAGTGCCCAGGTGAAACCCACGTAAAAAGCTTTTAAAAGCGGAATTTTCCGGATTTGATTTTCTAAAAATGATGAATTATAGAGCAATCCTAAAAATACGATGACTGCCCATTTTACAAGCCGGATTTCGTTATGATTCGCCAAAATCAGCAAGGCAGAAAAAATTCCGCAAAGTACATTGAAGACAAAAATTTTCCAGAAAAACCTATGCTGTTGATATTTGGTGTAAAGATAGCCGCTGAAATAAGTGATGAAAATTAAAATCACCGTAGGCAAGCGGAACAAGTTTTGCTCGAGCATAAAAAACACTGCCAAAAGCGTTCCCATCAATGAAACATAAATTTGGCTGTCGATGATATATTTTTTCAGTAAATTTAGAATCTGCATCTGCGCAAATTTAACCAATAAATTGTTTCGCCATCCTAAAGCTAATTTAGCACCAATTTTTTATGAAAAATCTCACCAAAATCTTCAGTTTTTTTCTTTTAATGATGTTCTTTGCGCCACTTTTTGGTCAAAAATATTACGATGACCAGTGGAAAAAAGTCAGCGATAATTACAAAACCGGAAAATACAAATCCAACCTTCCCATTATTTTAGAAATCCAGAAACAAGCTATGAAAGATGAAAATATTAACCAATTGATCCGCTCGCTGAAGGCGGAATTCAGTATTTCCAACCAAACCTATGATGATGGTGACAATGACGCTACGAGCCGTTTTTTCAAGAAACTTTCAACATTCGGCGAAACATTGAAAGGTGATCAGAAATTGGTTTTTCAGGTTTTATTGGGAGAGTTTTTTTGGGATTATTACCAGAATAATTCTTGGGAAATTAATCAAAGAACGAATTTTGATAACCAAGATTTTGCACAAATCGAAACCTGGAGTAAATTGGATTTTAAAAATTTTCTAACTAAAAACTTTTCGATTTTAAATGCAGAAAAAGATCATTTAAAGAAAATAAAAACCTCGGATATTAAAGAAATTTTCGAAAATAAAAATGATTTAGAATATTTTCCGACTTTATTTGATTGGAGTTTTTCTAATGAAATTGAATTTCTAAAAAACAATGATCTTTTCACTCCGAACGAATTAAAGCAAAATCAAGCCAGAATTTTGTCAAATTATGAGGAATTGATTTCGAAAAATTCCGGGAATTCAAAACTCTATTTCCAGCATAAAAAACTGAATGATCAATGCAGATTTACGAATTGCAAAAACCAACTTTTGCAGCTGCAAAACCTTGCGAAATCCAATATTGAAGGGGATTACAAGTTAATGATTATTGCGGATATTGTGGATCTTTTAACGGCAGATAAAAAATTCGCAGAAGCGCTGCAATGGGTTGAAGATGGGAAAAAACAATATCCAAAATCGCAGTTTTATAACAATTTGGAAAACAGAAAGAATCAGATTCTCAATCCTACTTTAGCCATAAAATATGAGAAACATACGCAGGCAAATTTGCCGATTCATTTGCTTGCTGTAGGGAAAAATGTAAATCAGTTTTCGTTGAATATTTATGAGGTGAAAGATGATGTAACGAACTTCCTGAAATACGTTTCGAATTCTTATGATAAAAATAATTTTTCAGCAATTAAAAAATCGTTGGTAAGAAAGGAGGTTTTCAAACTACCAAACTTGAATGATTTCCAAAATCACCAAACTTCATTTGAAATAAAGCCACTTCCGTCGGGAATTTATCTGGTGGAATATGTTGTAGAAAATGGAATTCAGGACCATTTTTACTTTATTGCGACTTCTTCTAGATTGATTTATGACCAAAAAGATGAGAGAAAATCCATTGAAGATCGCCTAAAATTAGTCCATCGGGAAAACGGAAAACCGATTTCTAATGAAGGTTTGAGAATCTTCGAATATTCTCGTGGAAAAACCGTCAATACCTATAATATCAATTCCGATAATGCTGCGAATTTCAAATTTCCTCTTTCTAAAGATAAAGAGTATTACCGCTATTTTTTGGTACAACAACCGAAAACCAACGATTACAATTTGATTCAAGCTTATGGAAATCAATACTACGGAGAAAATAAAATTGAAGACAGAGAACAGGCACAGATTTTCCTAGATAGAGCAATTTACAGACCTGGACAAACCGTTTATTTTAAAGTAATTGCCACTGCTTTCAACGGAGAATCCAAAAAAGAAAATGTGGTTTCCAAATCTAAACTCAATATTATTTTAAATGACGCTAACGGTGAAGAATTGATTAAACAGCAATTGGTTACCAATGAGTTTGGCTCAGTTAATGGAAGTTTCACCTTGCCTCAAGGTAAACTGAATGGTGAATTCAGCATTGAGGTGGATAATGATGATGAAGATTCGGACTACATCATCGATGGAACGAAATATTTTAGGGTTGAAGAATACAAAAGGCCGAAATTTGAAGTCACTTTCGAACCGGTAAAAGACGAATATAAATACGGCCAAACCATTGAAATCAAAGGAAAAGCAATGATGTTTTCCGGAGTTGCATTGAGTAATGCAACCGTAAATTACGAAATTAAAAAACAGAATATTCGTTGGAGATATTTCTGGTGGTATCCTCGTGGAAATGACAATGAAAACTCAACTCTTGGCGAAGTAAAAACGAATGAAAAAGGTGAATTCACCATAAAAATTGACCTCAAAAAAGATGAAACTTTAGAAGGAATTCAGATTGATAATTATCAAATTAATGCTTCGGTTACCGATATTAACGGAGAAACACAATCTGATCAAACCAATCTGAAAGTGGCTTCGGTTTCACACTATATCAAAGCGGATGATGTGAAAGATACATTTGCCGGTGAAAATTTGAAGATTAAGGTTGAAACTAAAAATTACAACGACCAGAATTTAAAAAAATCATATCAGGTAAAATTGTCGAAACTTCAACCGAAAGAAAGAATTTTCCGAAGCAATTTCGAGAATGAGATTCAGGATTTACCGCAACTTTCGAAGGCAGAATTTATCCAAAAATTCCCACATGATTATTTTGACAAATCGGAGAAAGAAAATAGAGTAGAAAAAGTAATTTTTGAAAAAAATCAAGAACCGAAAACCGATGCTTCGGAATCAAAAAATCTTGATTCTAGTGTCTTGAATCTTGGCTCTTTATCAGCAGGAAATTACAAACTTGAACTCTTTAATATCGAAGGAAAAGACACGATAAAAACCGAAAAAACTTTCGAAGTTTTCGATAAAAGATTCCTCACCGATTCTCAAAAACCTTTCCTGAAAATCATTCAGCCAAAATTGGAATTTCACCGAAATGAAAAAGCGACCATCTACGCTTATTCGGCAATTCCGCATGCGTTGGTCAACATTTATGTGCAGAATGGAAATGGAAAGACGGTAACCGAACAGAAAACGTTCAAAAATGGAGTTTTACAATACGAAGTAGCGTTCCCGAAAGACGAAAACATCGATCAAATCAATGTTCAGTTTCAGTTGGTAGCTTTCAACGATGTGCAAACTGAATCGGTGAATCTTAAAATTATCTCTGATAAAAAACCTTTGAGAATTGAAACGGTGACTTTCCGCGATAAACTGCAACCTGGTTCTAAAGAAAAATGGACGGTAAAAATTCTCGGTGAAGATAAAGAGAAAATCAATGCTGAAGTTTTGGCCAATATGTACGACAAATCGTTGGACCAATTTGCGGCCAATTCTTATTCGTGGCAACAGTTGTATCAGCGATATTTTCTGATGAATTCTTACAGAATCAATGAGAATCTTGCTCAGGAATTTTACAGCAGACGAGTTATGTATTTAAAGCAAAAAAGTGTGAATTTCCCTAATTTCAATTGGTTTGATGGTGGAATTTATGGAATTCCTTTGATAATGAAACAATTGGAAACCTCTGCAGGCATAATAAATCAAGAAGGTACGAAAACAGCAAATTACGCCGCTCCGCCACCACCACCAAGTAGAGCAGCTAAAGCAGAAGTCGCAATGGATGCTGTAACTGTTACCGCGTTGAGTGGAAAAGCGAGTGGAATTGAAATATCAAAGAGAGAAAATCTTGACAA
>NZ_DAMBHK010000010.1:0-32339 GCF_032060305.1 Kaistella sp.
TACTTTAGGAAATAATTATTACTTTTGCACCTCGAAATAATTAACAAATTTATTTAACATTATGAACAATTACGAAACTGTTTTCATTTTAACTCCCGTTCTATCTGACGCACAGGTGGAGGAAGCAGTAAAAAAATTCGAAGATCTTTTGACTTCACACAATTGCGAAATCGTTGCCAAAGAAAATTGGGGACTTAAGAAATTGGCTTATCCAATCCAATTGAAAAAGAATGGTTTTTACACTTTAATCGAATTTAAAGGCGAAGGAAGTGTAGTTGCAGATTTAGAACTTGCTTTCAAACGTGATGAAAGAGTTATCAGATTCTTGACTACTAAATTAGACAAGCACGCTGTAGACTACGCAGTAACTAGAAGAAACAAACTAAAAACTGCAAAAGCTTAATTTTAACCCTCTAAAAATTTACAACAATGGCAATAGATGATATGGCTAAACAAGCCTCTGCTGGAGGTGAATCTGAAGTAAAATTTCTTACTCCACTAGATATTAACACAAAATCTGAAAAAAAATACTGTAGATTCAAAAAATACGGAATCAAGCATGTTGATTATAAAGATGAAAAATTCCTTCTTCAGTTCGTAAACGAGCAAGGTAAAATTTTACCAAGAAGATATACTGGAACTTCTTTGAAATACCAAAGAAAAGTTTCTGCTGCAATCAAAAGAGCAAGACACCTTGCTTTGATGCCTTACGTAGCGGATTTATTAAAATAATTATAAAACAAAATAGTTGTTGGTTGTTTTACAAAAACGCCTAACTTCTAAATAAAAAAGGACAACAACAATGGAAATTATTCTAAAAAAAGATGTAGAAAACTTAGGATTAGAGTTTGATACGGTAAACGTAAAACCAGGGTATGCAAGAAACTACTTGTTACCACAAGGTTTAGCTCTTTTGGCTACTCCAAAAAACAAAGCTAATCTAGAGGCAACTTTGGAAGCCAGAAAAGAAGAAGAAGCTAAATTGATCGCAAACGCAAACGCTATCGTTGAGCAGTTGAAGAAAACAAACATCACCATTGCTACAAAAGTAGGTGCAGGTGATAAACTTTTCGGATCTATCAACAACGCAAACCTTTCTGAAGAATTGGCTAAAGCAGGTGTTGAAGTAGACAAAAAATACATCAAAATCCCTGGAAACACCATTAAGAGAACAGGTAAATTTGCTGCTCAAATCCGTTTACACAGAAATGTAGAGCACACTTACGAATTCGATATCGTATCTGACGCTCCACCAGCACCGGCAGCCCCAAAAGCAGCCCCAGCTCCAAAGAAAGTTGAAGAAACTCCTGCTGAAGAGGCATAAGATTTCTAAACATATTTTTAAGAATCCGGTAATTTATTTTACCGGATTCTTTTTTTTAATTCTATTGAGTCATTTTCATATTGAATATAAAATGATAAATTTGTTTAATGCACCCAATCTTTGTTTATCTGCGACGCAGTATTAAAAAATCTTTTGATAACCTCCAAAATGAAAAACTGAAACATAATCTGCTTCAGGCGGTTCCGTTTTGGATCGGATCACTGATTACCGGAGTCTTAGCAGTAATGTACGCGAAACTTTTCACCTGGGGAGAAAAACTGATGAATTTTATTATCGATTGGAATGCGTGGATGATTTTCATTATCGCTCCTATTGGTTTCGTGTTGTCCTGGTGGCTTGTAAAAGAATTTGCGCCATATTCGAAAGGTAGCGGAATTCCGCAGGTTATGGCTGCTGTAGAACTCGCTAACCCAAAAGAACATACCAAAATCCGTCATCTTTTAAGCCTGAAAATTATTTTATTCAAAATTTTATCGAGTGTGGCGTTGGTGATCGGTGGCGGCGCAGTGGGTCGTGAAGGTCCCACGATTCAAATTGCCGGTTCTGTATTCCGGAAAGTCAATGAATATTTGCCAGAATGGTGGCCAAAAATATCCAAAAAAAATATGATTATGACGGGTGCGGCGGCAGGACTCTCGGCGGCATTTAATACACCTCTGGGAGGAATTGTATTCGCTGTGGAAGAACTTTCTAAAACCCATATCAACTATTTCAAAACTGCACTTTTTACGGCGGTAATTATTGCAGGATTAACAGCGCAAACACTGGCAGGTTCTTATCTTTATCTGGGGTATCCTAAAACTGCCGATGTAAGTCTTATGGTGATGTTTCCTGTCATTTTGGTGGCGGGAATTTCAGGAATTTTAGCCAGTCACCTTTCGGTTCTGATGCTCGCCATTAATTCATGGAAGAAAAGATTGAAAACAGACCGCAGCAACATTATCTTTCTTGTAATTTCTGCTTTAATTATAGCCTCTTTAGCATTTTTTGTAAATAGGGAGATTCTGGGTTCAGGAAAAGAAATTATGGAAAGAACGCTCTTCACCGATGATAAACATGAAGCGTGGTATATGCCCATTTTCAGAATGATTGGGCCGGCTTTGGCTTTCACTTCTGGTGGCGCAGGCGGAATCTTCGCACCCGCACTTTCAGCGGGAGCCAGTGTAGGATCTGTAATATCGGGCTGGATTCATTTAACACCCAACGAAACCAACGTGGTAATTTTGGGAGGAATGGTGGCATTTCTTACAGGAATTACACGAGCTCCATTTACCTCGGCAATTATTGTCCTCGAAATGACCGACAGACATTCGCTTATCTTCCATCTGATGCTTGCAGGCATGGTTTCTTCACTCATCTCTTTAATGGTAAGCAAGAGATCACTTTATGACGCTTTAAAAATATCTTATCTCGAGGAACTTCGCGGTGAACGGAAATCATAAAAAATTCCGGTAAAATTATTTACCGGAATTTTTCTAATTTTCACTTAATTAATAAGGTGTAGATTTATGCTTTACATTTCCCAAAATGTCCGGGAAATAAACATCCGACAGATGATCGAACTCATCGCCTCTCATAAACATTGTAGCATCCACCTCATCATAAGAATCTTTTCCTGCAGCTGCAATCAGCTCGTTGCAGGTATGAAGTGTATTTTTGTGGAAATGATAAACTCGTTCGCTTTTATCAGTAACATCCAGCCCTTTTATAAGCATTTTGTCCTGAGTTGCAACTCCTGTAGGGCAGTTGTTTGTATTACATCGTAATGCCTGAATGCAACCCAGCGCGAACATAAATCCGCGCGCATTGTTGCACATATCTGCTCCCATTGCGATCGCTCGTAAAATATCAAGGGAAGTAAGAACTTTTCCGCTTGCAATTATCCTCACCTTATCGCGGAGGTTGAAATTTTTCAGTGTTCTGTTCACAAAAATCAAAGCGGGTTCCAGCGGCATCCCCACACCGTCAGAAAATTCCGGAGGTGCGGCTCCTGTACCACCTTCTGCGCCGTCAACAGTGATAAAATCCGGATAAATTTTAAGCACATTCATCTGAACGCAGATATCTTCAAACTCTTTGGTATCTCCAATACAAAGTTTAAATCCTACAGGTTTCCCGCCCGAAAGGTCTCTCAGCTGCTGCACAAATTTCAGGAGTCCGGCCGCATCTGAAAACGCGGAATGGGAAGGTGGAGATATAATCGTCATTCCCGGACGTACATGGCGAATTGCAGCAATCTCGGGTGTGTTTTTAGCGCCTGGTAATACACCACCGTGGCCTGGTTTTGCTCCCTGTGAAATCTTGATTTCAATCATTTTCACATTAGGGATTGTCGCATTTTTAGTGAAAATTTCAGGGGAAAATTTCCCTTCCTCATCCCGACAACCGAAATATCCCGTACCGATCTGCCAGCATAAATCGCCGCCTTCCAGATGATAAGGTGAAATTCCACCCTCGCCTGTATTATGGTAAAAACCGCCTTTCTTTGCTCCTCTGTTCAGCGAGATCTGCGCTCTGTCACTAAGAGAGCCAAAACTCATGGCGGAAATATTAAAAAGTGAAGCGTGATATTTCTGGGTACACTGCTCACCGCCTACCCAAACTTTTGGCAATTCTTCTTTTGGTGATTTGGCGTAGATTGAATGTTTAATTCCCTCGTATTTCCTCTGGTTAATCTCTAACTGGGTACCAAACGGTACGGTGTCGCTGATGTTTTTTGAACGGCGGTAAGCTGCAGAACGCTGGTTTCTGGGGAAAGGTTTTCCATCGGTTTCCCGTTCGATGAAATACTGTTGCATTTCGGGTGAAATTCCTTCAAAGAAATATCTGAAATATCCCAATACAGGGAAGTTACGGAGTATTGCATGTTTTGTCTGAAAACTGTTATAAATTCCCAAAGCATAAATCGCCGTTAATAAAATTGGAATCCAGTAGTGCGCTTTTATCAGCAAAGTAGTTACCCAAACCAAGATGAGGATGATGATTCCCCACTTAATGAATTTGTCTCTCATTAGAATTTTTTTTATAAAAATTGACCTCAAATTTAACAATAATAAACCGACAAAAAAAACCGCTTTCATTTATATGAAAACGGCTTTAGCAGAGCGTAATTGCTACTTGCTCCAGTAAATTTTTGTATGCTGAACATCTGCCGAATTGGTGCCTATCATCACATCAAATTCGCCTTCTTCCCAATCATACTTCAGTGCGTTGTTATAAAACTTAAGGTCTTCTGGAGTAATGGTGAACGTTATTTTTTTGCTTTCTCCTTTTTTAAGGAAAACTTTTTCGAAGCCTTTCAGCTCTTTTACAGGTCTTGTGATACTTCCTACCATATCACGGATGTAAAGCTGTACCACTTCTGCCCCATCATAATTTCCGGAATTCTTTACAGTAACTGAAGCCTGAATAGACTGGTTTCCTTTTGGATTTGTATTTGAAACTGACATATCCGAATAGCTGAAATTTGTATAACTCAACCCAAACCCGAAAGGATAAAGCGGCGTGTTGCATTCATCCATATAATTGGCGCGGAACCTGTCGTACTCACATTTAGCAGTTTTTTCTGCACTTAAGGGTCTGCCTGTATTTTTGTGATTGTAATAAATAGGAACCTGACCTAAACTTCTTGGGAACGTTACCGGCAACTTTCCTGAAGGGTTTATTTTCCCAAACAGTACATCTGAAATTGCATTACCTGCCTCCGTTCCGGCAAACCACACATTAAGGATAGCCTCAGGTAAATCTTTCACATTGGTTAACGCTAAAGGTCTTCCGGTAAAAAGTACCATTGCGATGGGTTTTCCGGTTTTTTTGAGTTCATTGAGTAAATCAACCTGAGACTGCGGAATAGTGATTTCACTTCTGGATGATGATTCGCCGCTCATTTCAGCAGATTCGCCAATCGCAAGAACGATAACATCGGCTTTGTTTGCCACGTCCAATGCTTCTTTCAGAATAACTTCCTTAGGGCGGTTATCTCGGTCAGTCAGTTTTCCGTGGGCTGCGTAAATACTTTCAAGTTTCTCGCTGTAATCAATATTTGCACCTTTAGCAGAAATGAATTTCACTTCTTTGCCAAAATTATCCTGCAGACCTTTCATTAGAGAAATTGCATTGGCATGCTTTGCTCCCACACTCCAGGTTCCGGCCATATTGAGAGAATTATTCACTAACGGACCGATGACGGCAACGGTTCCGGATTTTTTCAAAGGCAGAACATTATTTTCATTTTTCAATAATACCATAGACTGGGCTGCGGTGTTTCTTGCAATATTTCGGTTCTCGAGGCTGCTAACTTCTTTTGCTGCCAGTTTTACGTCTCCATATCGGTAAGGATCTTCAAAAAGTCCTAAATCATATTTTGCCTCCAGAACTCTTTTGGCGGCCTGATCGATTTCAGCCTGGGTTACTTTTCCTTCTGCTAAAGATTTTTTCAATGTTTTCAGAAAACCTTCGCCCACCATATCCATATCGATACCCGCTTTCAGCGACAGGGCAGAAACCTGCTGAAGATCGCCCATTCCATGATCAATCATCTCGTTAATTCCGGTGTAATCACTCACTACAAATCCATTGAAGCCCCATTTTTCACGTAATATTTCGGTTTGCAGCCATCTGTTTCCAGTTGCAGGAATTCCTTCAACTTCATTAAAGGAAGCCATTACCGTTCCTACACCGGCATCTACGGCCGCTTTATAAGGTGGAAAATATTCATTAAACATGCGTACCCGACTCATATCTACTGTATTATAATCCATTCCGCCTTCACCGGCACCGTAGAGTGCAAAATGTTTCACACAGGCCATAATGGTATTGCTGAGAGATAAATCTTTCCCCTGATAACCGTACACCATATGTTTTGCAATTTCGCTGCCAAGATACGGATCTTCACCAGATCCTTCAGAAATTCTACCCCATCTTGGTTCGCGGGAAATGTCTGTCATGGGTGAGAATGTCCAGGAAATTCCGTCTGAAGAAGCTTCCCGCGCGGCCACTCTTGCAGACTGCTGAATTAAATTCATATCCCACGATGCAGCCAGGCCTAAGGGTATCGGAAAATTGGTTTCATAACCATGAATCACATCCATCCCGAAAATTAAAGGAATTTTCAGACGGCTTTTTTCTACGGCAACTTTCTGTACGGCTCTTATTTTTTCGGCTCCTTTAATATTGAAAAGTCCTCCGACCAAACCATTTTCTATCTTCTTTCCGATATCGGAATTCTGTGCCTGCCCTGTGGTGAAATCGCCCGCACTGGGAAGATTGAGCTGACCAATTTTTTCGTCAAGAGTCATTTTCGCGAGCAAGGCATCAACAAAAGCTTTTTTCTTTGCATTGTACTGCGCCGTCTGGTAAGACTGTACCGGTTTAGTCACCATTTCCTGGGCTAAAAAGCATGTTGAAAGTGCCATAGCAGCAACTAAAACTATTTTCTTCATAAACTTCTACTTTATATTATTTGAATTTTTTTGAGCCAGCATCCATTCATATAATTTTGGATTGGAATACGCAGAATCCCACGAGTTGTGATTATCATCCGGAAAAATGGTGAGCTCGATGTTTTTATTTACTTTTTTGATCGCCTGATAGATTTCTATTGCATTCATCGGAGACACAACATCATCATTGGCGCCATGAAAAATTTTCATGGGTAAATTTTTGTACTGGGTAGCCCGCACTTTCATCAACCGGTCGACCGGCGGACAAACCGCTGCGACTGCCGAAAACAATTCCGGATGTTCCATAGCAAGCTTCAATGAACCCCAACCTCCCATCGAAAGTCCTGTAAGCATGATTCTGGATTCATCGATTTTATATTTCTGCTGAATTTCTTTAATAAGATGATAAAGGGTTTCCGTGTCCCACCAAACTCCGTCGGGACATTGCGGCGCCAGAATAGCAACCGGTTCTTCGATTAAATTTCTGTAGTTGAAAGGCCCGTTGGCTTTTACTTTTTCGAGATCAGTTCCGCGTTCGCCGGAACCGTGAAGAAAAACCATGAGCGGAACTTTGCCTTTTGCATCTTTCGGATAATCTAAGATATAGGAGATTTTCTGAATCTTTTTTGTTTCTTTAATCATCTCAGCCTTAATTTCCTGACCTTTAAGATTAAGAGAAAAGAAGCACGATGTCGTAAAGAGACATGTTACTAATATTTTCATTAAAAATTATATTTTGTGGATTTGAAATCGAGTTTCCTGAGACCGTTTTTAATTTCCGGAGCGTTCATGAATAATTTCCAAAGCAATCCGGTTCTGTAATTTTCGATCATGGGTGCAATGGTTCCCTGATCGATGGCCAGATATCTCGGCGTAAACCAATTGCCGTAGTGGATTGAAGTAGCATCATAAGGCCCTGCAGAACCGATAAACTCAGATTTTTCAGTATAAAGAAATCTTAAAACATTCATTGATTCTTTCGGAGTGTACGGAAAACTGCTGAGTGCGGCGGTTGGCGTAACAACACCGCGATCATTCTTTGGATTATGGGCATCGTAACCCACTGTACCATCCTGATTTCGGGTATAACTCGCGGTGAATCCCCAATAATTTGGGCCATAACCTTTCCATTGCTTAGGGTTTTCGACACTGTAACTGTACTGAATCATGGCGTGGCTGCGGTTCAGATCAAAATAATTCTTCACCAATCTGTCGGATAATCCTGTAGGGTCGAGGCCGAGGTAAGAATAATGCGCCCAAAACATCGGCCCGCCATATTCTTCGGCTCCGTTATGTTTTACGTAAAGCGGATAACCATATTTTTCTACCGTGGTAGTATAAGTTCCGTTTCTAGTCCAGCCTTTGTAGAAAGTTTCGGCATCAATGGGATAAGTTGGTGAGGAAGCTGCGAGGATGTAAGTGACTAAAGTCTCATCGTAACCCTGAAGTTTATGATTCATTTCCCAGCCGTTTATGGGCGACCAATGCCAATACAAAACTTTTTCGCCGCCTTTGGTGTACCAGTTCCATTCTACTCCTTTCCAAAGTTCATCCATTTTTTTCGCCAGTTCTTTTTCTTCGGCATTACCATTTTTGAAATATTCGCGAACGGCGATAATTCCTTCAACAAGAAACGCGGTTTCTACAATGTCGCCACCGTTATCTTTTTTCCCGAAAGAAACTGTTTTTCCGGTTGCACCATCAAGCCAGTGTGGCCAGGCGCCGTGATGTCTGTCGGCTTTCGCTAAAAAATCTGCGATATGAGTTAACCGCTTTACTGCTTCAATTCTTGGGATGAATCCTCTTTCGATTCCTACAAGAATCGTCATTAAGCCAAAACCAGAGCCTCCTGTTGTTACCACATTGGCATCATTCTGCGGATAGAAATCTTCGTGATAACGTTCTCTACCCATTAGTGAGTTAGGCTCCGCAAAATCCCAGAAATATTTAAGGGCATCCTGCTGTACTAGATCCATAAGTGGGTCATCAGTAAATTTCTGCATGCTTTCCGGTTCCGCAGCTACTTTCTGTAAATTGGTACAGGAATTTAAAAGTGTCAAAGCCAAAACAGAAAGTGTGAATATCTTCTTCATTTTTAATTTTTGTTTTTAAAATCCATGCTGTGTTGAATGAAATCCTAATTTTATTAAGCCTGATCTGATGTCGGGTGCATTCATAAAAAGATTCCATAGAAATGCGGATTTTTGGTTTTCGATCATCGGATTAATTGGGCCCTGATCAATCGCGAGGTATCTCGGAGTTACCCAATTGTAGTGCAGCGAATATGCATCGTAAGGTCCCGCAACACCAATTAATTTTGAATAATTTTCGTTATAAAGAAACCTTAAATAATTCATACTTTCCGTTGGTGTGTAAGGAAAGTTAGAAATTGCTGCTGTTGGCGAAATTACTCCCAAATCGTTGTTAGGCTGATGTGCCGCATAACCTGTAGTTCCATCCGAATTTCTGCTGTAGCTGGCAGTTAATCCCCAGTTTTTTGCAGAATAACCATTCCAGCCTTTTGGATTTGCAATGCTGTACTGGTACATAATTTTAGCATGATTTGCAGTAACATCTCCATAATTTACATATTCATCTGAAAGACCTCGCGGATCTAATCCCAAAAACGAATAGTGCGACCAAAACATAGGACCAACATTTCCGTTTGCGCCGTTATGATTTACCACCACAGGAATTCCATACTGTGAGGATGAATTTTTTATACCGCCATTTCTCGCCCAACCCTGCTGATATACTGATTTTTGGATGGCGAAAGTTGGTGAAGCTGCTGCTAAAATATAAGTAATTAAAGTTTCATCAAAACCCTGAAGTTTATGATTCATCTCAAAATTGTAATTGGGTGACCAATGCCAGTAAAGCACATTCTGCCCCTGGGTGTACCAGTTCCATTCAACTTCTTTCCAGAGTTGATCAGCTTTCTGGGAAAGGCCGATCTCAGTTGTATCGGTGGAGTTTTTAAAATATTCTCTCACACAAATTAAACCCTGAACAAGAAAAGCTGTTTCCACCAAATCTCCCCCATTATCCATCGTACTGAAAGGAATTACATCCCCTGAAGTTCCGCTGATCCAGTGAGACCAGGCGCCATGAAAGCGGTCGGCATTTTGAAGAAAATTTAGTGCCGTGGAAATTCGGGCAACTGCTTCTGCACGTGGAACGTATCCATTCTTAATACCCACAAGAAGCGTCATTAGTCCAAATCCTGAACCGCCCGTTGATACAATAGTAGCATCTAATCCCGGATTATCGGTATGATATCTTTCGCGGGCTAATTTAGAATTGGATTCTGCGAAATCCCAAAAATATTTCAGGGCATCTTTTTGAACCATTTCTACAATTTGCGGATCGGTGTAGGCTGTAGGTGCTGGTGGATCATTGCCACCCAGAGGCGTTCCCCCGCTAGTTGGGGAAGAGTCTCTGGAGCAAGATAATAAAAAAGCAGAGGCAATAAGAGTAAGCTGGATGGATTTTTTCATTGCGATTTTTTAAAAAGGAGCTACCTTGCGATAGCTCCGTGTAAAGGTTATCTGTTATCTTTTTCTAATTTGTAAAGAGCCAGAACGTCTGAACTTTTTAAAGCGATATTATAAATTCTGAATTCATCAAGCTTGCCTGCATAGCTGGTTGCCCAATCCTGATCGGAACCGTTATTTTGTGGAGGGTCTGTTTCAAACTGATGATTACCCAGGACCATCTTACCATTGGTTCCTACCATCTGGAATATCCCGTAACCTGGAGCGTTATTAGGATTATCGACTCCGCCTGGATTATCCGCGTACCACGTTGCCGATCCGGTAGCGCCGTTTGCAGGTGCATAAGCAAACCCATTAAGGTTTGTAGCTGGTTCTCCGTTTAGATATGCACTCACCTTACTGGAAGCCGGATCATAAGTCATCGTTACGTGAAACCATGTATTTTTTTTATCATCGATATTCATTATTAAACTTTGTCCACGCCAAACAACGCCTGCTCTGCCATTTTCTACACCAAGCTTTAGTCGGATCCTGTTAGGAAAATTGCTATCGGGATTTTCGATAAATACATTAATTCCTCCCCAAAATTCCGTAGGACGAACAATGGTAAAAATGCCCTGAGCACCCTTTCCCTGGCCCGGTGACGAGTCCGGAGCAACAGTATTGGCACTGTTCATCCAAAATGAAATAGTAAAAGCGTTGAGCCCTGTTATTGCACTGGAAACGTTTGCAATTGCATATTTTTCTGCAGAACTTGATCCATTGTAGGCTTTACCTTTTACACCGGCGGTATATTCAACCCCCACAGGAACAGGTGAAGTTATATTATTGGTTTTATCTGCTAAATTATCTTCAAAGCTCAGTTTAGTAACAAGATTGGCGGCGGCAATGTCATCAGAGTTATCATATCCGCCGATTGATGCATAGGGAATCGGAAGGTTATCCCTATCAATGCTCTCGTCGCAATTGGTTATTAGAAAGAGCGCAGCAACTGCCCAACCCATCTGTTTATTAAAAAAAATATTTTTCATGTTTTTCTTTTTAAGTATTAATAATTGGGGTTTTGGGAACTTAATCCTTTAGACTCGCTGATGAAACTTGCTGGAATAGGGAATACTTCGTGTTTTCCTACGACAAATGTTTTGCCGTTTGCCGCCATTGCCGATTGTGCCTGGCCAGTTCTTACCAAATCAAACCATCTATCATGCTCAAGTGCTAACTCAAGTCTTCTTTCTTTCCAGATCGCGATGCGTAAATCTGCCTGAGAGACTGCGGTTGTGTTAGGAAGACCAGCTCTGTTTCTTACTTCATTTAGAAACGGAATTGCCGCAGCAGTTTGTCCCAATTCATTCATTGCTTCTGCTTTCATAAGGAGTACCTCAGCATATCTGAGGTATCTGATATTTGCATCGGAATCATCATCTCCGGTAAAATTGGAAGAATAAACTTTGTAGTTATAGTATGGATTTTCTACTGTTGCAGGAACTACTCTACCATCGTATAAGGTTGAATTTCTGAAAATAATTGTTGCATCTCTTCTTTCAGTATCCCCTTCATCATTGAACGCATCCACCAAGCTTTGAGAGGGTGTTGCAAAGCCCCATCCCCAGCCGCCGGCACCCCGTGCGCCTTGAGTTTGAGAATATTGTTGAATTCCAGGCTGTGAAGCACCACCCTTGCCCTGAATTTCAAAAATAGATTCAGCATTATTTTCACCCGAAACTTTGTAAATATCTGCAAAGTTTGGAGTCAATGAATACCCTGTTACTAAATTACAGTTATCAATCACTTTTTGCCAGTTTTTTTGGTACAAATGTACTTTTGCCAATAGCGCGTGCGCAGCTCCTTTAGAAGCTCTACCTATATCAGCAGCAGCATAAGCATTTTTTTGAGGAAGAGCAGCAATAGCGGCGTTAAGATCACTTTCGATGAAACTATAGACTTCTTCTTTAGTTTTTCTTGTGAGCAACATGGCTCGATCGGCATCGTTACCTGCTACTGGAACATGATCTACAATAGGTACTCCGCCAAAACTTCTTACTAAAATAAAATATGAAAATGCTCTCAGGAACTTTGCTTCCCCAGTTAACCTGGCCTTTAAATCCGAATTGGCATTAGTGAGTAGGGGTAAATAATATAAAGCTTGGTTAGCCCTGTTAATTGCCTGATAATGGCCCTGCCAGATATCCTGAAAAGAACCACCTGTTGAGTTAAAATCAAGCGCATCCAATAAATTTTTATCTCCACCTGTATCTCCTGGAGATGATCCTTTATCTGCCTCATCAGAAGCGATTGTTGTGACTCCGATCCATGAAAATGAACTGATATTCCAGTCGAGATATTTTGAATAAATTGCGGTTACGAAACTGTTGGCTCCAGCATCATTATTGAGCAAAGACAAATCATTGGTTGAAATCGCTTCAGTAGGCTGTACCTCTAAAAAATCATTACGGCAACTCTGGGTCGAGAGAGAAACAAGTAGTAATGATGAGAGTATTATTATCTTTTTATTCATTGCTGTAATTTTAAAATTTTAAATTAATTCCGAAAACAAAGGATCTTAGTGTTGGGTATGCGTCAAGCTCAACACCTGTTAGGCCATACGGATCACCATTGGAGTTTAACTCGGGAGAGAAGCCACTAAATTTTTGGAAGATAAAAGGATTAATTGCGCTTACGTAAACTCTAAAAGACGACAGATAATCTACCGGTTTAGACAAGGTATACCCCAAAGAAATATTATTTATTCTAAAGAAATCACCTGATTCCAGATAATAGTCGGAAGCAATAGGAACTGCATTAAAAGGCGCCGGATTTACCGAACCGGTATTGGTACTGCTATAAAAGTCATTAGCAATACTGTATTCAATATTTTCGCCGGAAAAACGCTGTGCTTTTTTACCGTTATAAACCTTAGATCCAAATGTTCCGTAACCATTTACAGAAAGATCAACCTGTCGGAACTTAACCCCTAAATTAATTCCGTAAGTAGAAGTAGGAATATATGATCCAAAGAATTTTCGATCTTCCAAATCGTTAGCTCCCGTTTTGCCGTTTCCGTTAGTATCAGTATAGGTAAAGTTTCCGTTGCTATCAATCCCACTTACTTCCCATAACCAAAAGCTTCCTAATGGCTGCCCAACAGAAATTTCATTTAACAGCTTCGTATACTGCCCATTCCCTAAACTTCCGCCACGAATGTCGTTTACATTTTCATCAGCAAGTTTACTTAAGTTATTTTTATTGTAAGAATAGTTACCGCTTATGCTATAACTCCAGTCTTCATTTACGATATCATCCCAAGATAAATAAGCTTCAATACCTTTATTGGTTACCTCACCCAGATGCGCAAAGCCGTTCTGGGAAATACCTGATGTAGAAACAGGGATAAGCGCTAAAATTATATTGGTAGTTACACGATTATAAAGATCAAATGAACCCTTCAGTTTACGGTTGACCATCTCGAAATCTATACCTCCACTAGATTCTTCTGTAATTTCCCACGACAGATTCGGATCGTATATTTTGTCGATGGTGCTGCCATTAGATACTGCATTTCCATTAAAGGCATAATTGTAAACACTACCGCTTGCGAAAGGCAGATAATTGGCAGGTATGTTTTGGTTACCCAATTTTCCCCATCCTCCGCGTAATTTCAGGAGGTTGAAAAGCGAGCTATCTTTCATGAAAGACTCCTCAGAAATTACCCAGCCAACACCAAACGCGGGAAATGTTCCCCATTTATTGCCATCAGAAAACTGCGAAGATCCATCTCTTCTTACTGTCGCACTCAAAAGATAGCGGTTCATCAGTTTATACTGCGCTCGCGCAAAATAAGAATTTGTAGTGTTTTTATTTCCATTAACACTGTTTAGAGTTACCAATTGATCCAAGTAATTGGTGCCCGACAAATCCCAATAATTACTGTTGAGAATCATATTTTTCCTGGTCATACTGAGTGAATTTTCACCATCCTTTACCGCAGATTCTGTTCCGACAGTAGCTTCCAGATCATGATCTCCAAATTTCTTAGAATACGTTAAATAATTTGTCAGTGACCAGTTAAAATAATCTTTATTCTCATTGGTAAGAGTATTAATATTGCTGCTTCCCGGATAATTTGAAGCTACTCTTGTAGGATCTGCAGCGAGCCAGATACTTAAGAGATCAGCATAATTATACATTTTAAAGTTGTAGTATTCTCCAGAAAACTGTGAGGTAAATTTAAGATCTTTAATTAAATTCATATCCACCTTCAGCCCACCCTGCAGTTGCATAGATTTTTGCCGTTCATTATGAAATGCCAGCTGAGCAACGGGATTACCCACATTGTTGAAGGAAGAACCTGTCGTGGATGCAAAACCGTTTGGCCCAACATAAGAAACTCCGTACTGTCCGGAAGGGAAATATACCGGCACAATCGGAGATTGTTTATAAGCACTTGTAAAGGCACTTAATGGTTTGGGCGTGATATTATTGAAAGTAACCGAAAGAGTTTGGGCAACTACAATACCTTTAGTTATTTTGAATTCGTTATTTGTTCTTATCGTACTGCGATTAAAATCGGTGCCATTCAAGATAGCTTTTTCATCATAGTTTCCTAAACTGAAAAAATATTTAGCATTTTCTGAGGAACCTGATAAGGAAAGATTATGCTGATTATATGTACCGAGTCTGGTAATTTCCTCAAACCAATCAGTATTAACCGGTTGATCCTGAGAGAATTTTGTAGATTGCAAGGCGGTGTTTGTATAATATGAAAATAAATTACTACCTGCCATCTTCACTTTTTTCAATGGCATTCGCACACCCGCTAAACCATCATATTCAACTGTAATTCCTTTGCCACGGCCTGATTTTGTAGTAATAATTATAACTCCATTTGCTGCTCTGTTACCATAAATTGCAAGCGCTGAAGCATCTTTCAAAATATCATAGGTGAGAATGTCATTGGAATTGATGTTATTAATATTATCAGCAAAAATTCCATCAACAACATACAAAGGATTTCTCCCGCTAAGTGCTGTTCCTAAACCTCTGATAATTACGGAAGGTGTGGACCCTGGCAAATCAGAAGCGATAACGGTAACCCCTGCTGCTTTACCCTGAATTGCCTGTGTTGCGTTCAGAACCTTAGTTTTTGTAATCTCTTCTGAATTAATTGAACTGATGGAAGTCGTATTGTCTGCTTTTTTTCGGGTACCATACCCAATCATCACTACCTCTTCAATCTTTTGTTCCTTAACCACGGTATCCCGTGGAATTTCCTGTGCATTTACATTCATTCCGAAGTAAAATACCGCAATTAAACAAGGAAATTTTAAATTACTGTGTTTCATATAGTAGGTTTTGTTTTGTAAAAATGTGTGTAGCAGATCACCTCGCGCGCTTATTATCTCAAAGTTAGAAAATATATTTAGAATTTGTTATCCTTCTCATAATATTTTTCAAAAATTGTTAATTAACGTTAACCTAACTTAGTATTTTTGTTTGGCTTAATATTTGAAAATGATTGCATTATCATTAATTTTAATATCATGAGAAGAAATACAATATTAGTGGCAACCATGGCAGTTGCAACATTAGGAACAACGACCCAGTCTTGTTTGGCTCTGGCAACTTCAAGCGTAGGGTTGGCTGTTCTGAAACAGATACTTCTGGGAGGAATTACAAAAGGGCTCAATATTTTTAGCGATAAAGATAGTTTTATGGCTAACCAACTCATCGATGCTGCATTGCCTCAACAATTGAAAGATCTTAATAGTACTTTACAAAAATTAGGATTGAACAGCCTTGTACAGAAAGAGAAACAATATATTGCTCAGGCTGCTGCATTTACAGTAGATGTGTCGAGACCGATTTTAGTAAATGCGGTTAACAGTTTAACTGCAGAAGATGCGGCCAGAATTGTACAGGGGGGAAGTGGCGCCGCAACTCAAATCCTGAAAGAAAGAACATCAGAGCAACTTATGGCCGCCATAGCACCAAAAGTTGACGCTAAACTGAATGAATTCGGGTTGGTGAGTTCGTTAAATTCAGCATTGCAGGGATCAAATATATTAGGAAACATTCTTGGTGGGCAAAATTCCACCAATTCACTCACCGGAGGAATCAGTAGATTTGCCTCGCAGCAGATGGTAAACGGATTGTTCAACATCATCGAAAACCACGAGCAACAAAATGCAACGACGATTATGAACTCACTGAATGGTACGAAATAAAGGAATAATCCTTAATTTTGAATTCCGGTTTGTCCGGAATTTTTTTTAACCTTAAAATTACAACGAGATGATTAATATAGTTGACAATCAGGAAAATGTGAACCCAGAGGATTTCTATGCCTCACTGAAAGAAAAACTCGAGGCTACACACGACTTTCCTCAGGATTATCTTTTCAAATTTATAATCACCAACGAAGAATCGAAACAAACTGAAATTTACAGGGTTTTCGACAACGTGAAATACACCCTTTCAACCAAAGACAGCAAAAACGGAAAATATACTTCATTAACAATGAACGCATTTGTTTTGGATGCAGACCAGGTCATCAGCATTTACAAGGAAGTAGGTAAAATTTCAGGCGTAATGATGCTTTAATTGAATATCATGAATGTTTTAATCACAGGCGGAACCGGATTAATCGGTAGAAAACTGGTTCAAAAACTACGGGAGCGCAATCATAACGCAAGAGTATTAACAAGGAAAAAAACCAATAATCCTGATGAATTCTACTGGAACACTGAGGAAAAATTCATCGATCACAAGGCGTTTGAAAATCTGGATTCGATCATTCATCTTGCTGGTGCAAATATCAGCCAGAAATGGACTGCTGAGTATAAAAAAGAACTTTTCTCCAGCAGAATTGAAACTGCGAATCTGCTTAAAGACTATTGTTTAAGCCAGAACGTTCGGATCAAATCATTTATCTCTGCTTCGGGAATTAACTATTACGGCACTTTTACTTCGGAAGAGATTTTAAAAGAAAGTGACGGAATTTTAAAACAAGATTTCCTTGCTAAACTTTGCGACAAATGGGAAAATGCTGCTGAAAATTTTTCAGATATTTCTCACAGAACTGTTTGTTTACGCACCGCAATGGTTTTGGCAAAAAATGGCGGTGCTTTCCCGATGCTGAAGAAAACGGTAGATTTTAATATCGGTTCCGCGGTGGGCTCTGGAAATCAATGGATGAACTGGATTCACGAAGATGATTTGGTAAATATGTACATTTTCGTTCTGGAAAACCCGGAAATCGAGGGAAAATTCAATGCAGTTGCTGATCAAATACCGACCAACGAAAATTTCATGAAAGCACTGGCAAAAACCTCCGGAAAGCTCTTTCTTCCGGTAAATGTTCCTTCGTTTGTTATGAAAATGGCTTTCGGGGAGATGAGTTCCATTATTTTGGAAGGCACCCGTGCATCCAACAAAAAAATCAAATCGCTGGGATTTGATTTTAAGTTTTCAACGCCTGAACAAGCGTTTGAAGATTTAATAAAATAGTCTGAATTATTTTTCAATAAAAAACCTTACATTTTCGATAGGTCTTCCGACCATTGCTACAGAACCTTTAATAAGAATCGGCCTCTGGATTAGGGAAGGATTTTCAACCAAGATTTTTATCCATTCGTCTTCACTGAAATCTTTCCCCATATAGCGTTCCTGATAAAGCATGTCGTTTTTTCTGATAAGTCCTTGTACATCGGTATTGAGCTTTTTCAGAAGCGTTTTAAGTTCAAGTTCGGTTAATGGCGTTTCTATGAAATCAATGATTTCAAAAGGAACATTATTCTCATCCAAATGTTCCAGAATCGCTCTCGATTTAGAACACGTATTGTTGTGAAGCACTTTAATCATTGGTGGTTGAGTTGAAGGTTATAATATTTTTACATTCATCTCATGCCCCGAATTTAGAAAAGTCCGTGCATCTGGTTTTCAATTCTTTCCAGAATATAACCAAAATCTTCGGGCCTTTCCACGAAATCTAAATCATCAACTTCGATCACGAGAAGTTTACCCTCGTTGTAGGTCGATATCCATTTTTCATACTTCTGGTTAAGCTTAGAAAGGTATTCGATAGAAATTGTAGCTTCATAATCTCGGCCTCTTTTATAAATTTTCTTTACCAGATTCGGAACATCAGACTTCAGATAAATCAGCAAATCCGGTGCCGAAACGAAACTTTTCATGAGATTAAATACTGACGTATAATTATTGAAATCCCGATCCGACAAAAGATTCATATCATACAGGTTTTCGGCGAAAATATGGGCATCTTCGTAAATCGTACGGTCCTGAACAATGTTTTTACCACTTTCGCGAATTTCTTTCACCTGTCGGAAACGGCTTCCTAAAAAATAAATCTGCAGGGCAAAACTCCACTTGCTCATATCTGCATAAAAATCCTCTAAATACGGATTATGATCTACATCTTCGAACTGTGCATCCCAACCGTAATGTTTGGACAGCATGGTTGTTAAAGTTGTTTTTCCCGCGCCTATGTTTCCTGTAACCGCAATGTGCATTGTTAAAAATTAAATGATTAAAAAATGAACCGAAACGACTGAAAGTTTCCCTTCAGAACCTTATTTATTGAGCGGGTAAAGATAAAGTTTGTTGGCGTTGATTACAAAATACGCGGCAGAGTTTTTATCCACAATCTGCGAATTTTCAGCATTGAAAATTATTCCCAACATACGGTCCTGCAGAAAATGAATGGTGTTTTTTCCGATGACCAAAATATTCCCGTTTTCGCGTCTTAGGCGTTTGCCTTCAGTGAGAGGAAATTCAAACATTTTATTTCCGTTGAAATTATAAACTGCCAATTGCGTTTTTGTAAGCAGATAAACCTGACTGTTAAAAACCAATATGTCGGTTACGTTTTCAAAATCGATATCAAAAGGATAGGAATTGATGATTTTATCTTCGCGGAAATTATACTGGATGAGGCGTTTTGTACTTTCATCGAGCAACCAGATCTGCTGCAAATCTTCGGCATAAACCATTTTTATAAAACCAAATTTCTGCCGGAAATTAACTGTTTGTATTTCATTAAGATTCTGATCGTAAAATTTAAGTTCCTGTGCATTTTCGGAAAAAGACGCAATGCTTAAAGGATTCTGTACAGACTGAATTTTAAACGGCAGCGTGAGCATCAGTTTTCCTTTCTGCTGGCCAAGCGAATCATATTTTGTAAAACTGAAATCCTTGTTTTTGTAAAGATAAATATTGCCGTAATCGTCAACCAGCAAATCTTTTGCATCTTTGAGTTTTATAGAATCAAAAGCCAGATTTTGCTGGGCAGAAACCGCGCAGAAAACAAAGAAAAATATGAAACGAAGTGATTTCAAAAAAAAGTGATTTTTCAAATTTAAATATAAATGACGTTCGGCGAACGTCATTTTCGATATTAAGTTTTCAGTTTACTTGATGGAAACTTCGTAAATTTTATTCCAGTATTTGCCGGTAACCAACATATTATCACCTTTGAAAGCAATGCCGTTCAAAACATCATCTGAATTTGTGGTATGAAGTTTTGCAATTTCAGTAAAATCGAATTTCCCAACGACTTCACCGTTTGCAGGATTTATTTTAAGAATAATAGGCTTCTGCCACACATTGGCGTAAATAAAACCTTTGTGATATTCCAGTTCATTGAGCTGGTCGTACGCTTCGGTATTTCCGGCAACAGAAATGTAACGTACAATTTTCGAAGGATCTTTCACATCAAGAAAATAAATATTCTTAGTTCCGTCGGATAAGATTAAATTCTTGTTATCGTAAGTTAAGCCCCAGCCTTCGCCAATTACGTTCGGATAAACAAACTCGCTGATCAGGCTTAGGTCACTTTTATTATAAATGAAACCTTTTTTATTCTGCCACGTCAGCTGATAAATTTTATCGCCAACAATGGCAGCACCTTCTGAAAAAATCTCGTCAGACTGTGGTGTCTCTACAATTGGATTCGTGGTTCCCAATGTATATTTAAGGATTCTGGATGAACCGTTTTGTCCGTCGGATTCATAAACCGTATTTCCTTCCAGCAGAAAACCCTGCACAAAACTTTTGGGATCGTGTGGATATTCCTTCACGATCTCATAAGTAAGTTTGGCTTCCGGAGTTTTTGCAAAAACATTGATTGTGGCGTCCTGCGTAATGATTTCGCCGTTCTTCTTTTTAATATTGAAAGTCACCGCGTTATCTCCCAAAGTGAAATATTCAGGATCGATCACCAGATTTGAGGTTTCTTTATCACCAAAACTAATTGAAATACTTTCTGAATTTTCCGTCACATCTTTCGGCAGTGCCAAAGCATCACCAAAATAGTAGCCTTTGCTCTCCATGGAAATGTTGTAGTCGTTTAAAGTATTGAGAATTTCTTTGTCTTTATTACAGGAAACCAAGATGGTAAAAGCAAAAACTGCGATAAGAGTTCTGATCTTCATGTGTGGATTTTTATTTTTAATTTCAAACTGTTGATTTGAATTGAATTATTTTTCAAAAATACTGAATTTTAACAACACAAAGCGAGCCAACAGTAAATTGGCCCCTTCACAATATTTAAAATAATTATATTTGTTCGATAAAGAAATTACTTTTCATGAAAAAATCATTTTCGTTGCTCATATTGGCTTCTGCAGCGCTTTCTGCCCAAAACTTTAGCAAACAGGACACTTTAAAAGGTTCGGATACCATGTACAGAAACTTTTGGGATGTTAAAAAATATGAAATTTCTGTAGAACCGAATATTCAGAACAAATCGGTTTCGGGAACCAACAAAATAACCTTCGAAATCACAAAAGACATCAAAAATCCTGTTTTCCAGATTGATTTGCAGCAACCGATGCAGTATAAGATTATTGATTCTGATGAAAAACTCTGCAGCTCAAGACGTGATGGTGATTTCATTTTTATTGAAACTAAAAAAGACTACAAAAAAGGCGATACTCATTCGTTCACCATTCAGTATTACGGCAATCCCACAATTGCGAAAAATGCTCCTTGGGATGGTGGCTGGGTTTTCAAGCAGGATGATAACGGAAATCCTTTCGTAAGTGTTGCTCAGGAAGGTATTGGTACTTCGGTTTGGCTTCCGCTAAAAGACATCTGGAGCGACGAACCCGATAACGGAATTGTAATGAAAATCATTACGCCAAAAGATTTAGTTGGTGTTGGAAACGGACGGCTGATTGCGCAGACCTCAGAAAAAAACAAAAACACCTTCACCTGGGAAGTTAAAAACCCCATCAACGCCTACTCTATTGTTCCCAGCATCGGAAAGTATGTGAATTTTAAAGAAACTTACGATGGCGAAAAGGGAAAACTGGATCTTGATTATTGGGTTTTAGATTACAATCTCGATAAAGCTAAAAAACAGTTTACGCAGGTAAAACCGATGATGAAAGCATTCGAATATTGGTTTGGCCCTTATCCTTTCTACGAAGATTCTTACAAACTGGTAGAAACTCCGTATCTGGGGATGGAACATCAGAGCAATGTAGCCTATGGAAACAAATACAAAAACGGTTATCTGGGCAGAGATTTATCCGGAAGCGGCGTGGGGTTGAACTGGGATTTCATTATTATTCACGAAACCGGCCATGAATGGTTTGCCAATAACATCACCGCAAAAGATCAGGCTGATATGTGGGTTCACGAAGGATTTACCAGTTATTCTGAAACCCTTTTCACTGAAAATTATATGGATAAAAACTCAGCTGAAAAATACGTTCAGGGAATCCGTCACAATATTAAAAACGACATTCCCATCATCGGCCGGTACGGCGTAAGAAATGAAGGAAGCGGCGATATGTATTACAAAGGCGCAAATATGCTGCACACCATTCGCCAGGTAATAAATGATGATGAAAAATTCAGACAGATTCTAAGAGGACTGAACAAAGATTTTTATCACCAGACAGTAACTACACAACAGGTTGAAGATTATATTTCACAGAAATCAGGCATTGATTTTTCACCGGTTTTCAATCAGTATTTAAGAACAACCAAAATTCCTGTTTTAGAATATTCTCAAAAAGGAAATGCGTTGAAATTCCGTTACAGCAATGTAATCGAGAAATTTTCAATGCCATTGCGACTGAAGAGCAACCAGCTTTTAAATCCGACTTCAGCATGGCAAACAGTTACATTAAAGGATACCAATCCTGTGGAATTTGACACAAATTATTATGTAAATTATTTACAGTTAAATTAACAAGTTTCGGCGCCTGCGGCGCCGAAACTTGTTTTATACTTTTTTATAATTCTTCCGAAACAATTTTAGTTCAGAAAAATCTAACTTTTAGTTACAATTCAGCATATCCGACAACATGAGTCTTTGGCTGGAAGTATTGGCAGGCACCGCAACCTGATCCGAAGGTATAAAGCTCACCGAAGTCAAGTTCTCTGGAACAAATATTTTTACTGTCATTTCCCTGTAGCCATGAGGTTCGTACGCTACCCAATATCCGTCCGGATGCAGTCCCCATGTTCCGTACTGAATTGCAGATTTTTCAGGGTTAACGCCTGAGATCATGGCAAGCCTTTCAAGGTCAGCATAACTCGAAGAAGATGAACTGAAAAAATTCCGTATTTTATTTTCAGCATCCAGTGCGATCTGTACAGGCTGCGGAAGATTACTTTTAGCCTTACTCATTATATCTGCCGGTATAAAATCCAAGCCCATTTTAGATAATTTCAGCAACTGATCTTTGCTTAAAAGTCTGGCGGCAACCAGTTTACTTTCGGTATTCAGGTTTTTAAAGCTCGATTTAGCAATTACCGCCCACACCAGAGACTGCACCTGTTCCTGGGGAATATCCTGATGATTGTACCAATTTTTCACCAAAGCATTGATGATTTCTTCTTTAGGACCTTTCAGAGGAGCAAAAAGGTACCCGTCGCCTTTGCTTGGTGCGTAAGTTCCGGCCTTAAGACAAAAACTTTTCAGTTGAATCTTATAATAACCTGGGGTAAGAACATAACCGGTATCCTTATTAAAAGACTCGCGGCAGAGACTTACAAAATTCTTGCCCGATGCAAATTCGGGTTGCTTTATATCCACAGTGTTACAATCTTTAAAATTGGTTGTAATAGCTTCTGTCGTGATTGCATTTACTACTTTGTCACCTGCAAAAGACATGGTTTTGTCTTTTACTTTGTCTTTAATCATGTTTAAAATCTGGGCGTTTCCCAGCGTAGCTGTAACAATGAACAGCGTGAGCATAATTTTTTTCATTTCCATGGTTTTTTGTACCACGAAATTAAGAAATAGTTGGCAATTATACATCACCGAACTTTACATTATAAAGTTATGGTTAATTGTTTTTCATGATAATTCGGAAAGTAGTTCCCTTCCCTACTTCACTGTGTGCGATTTTTATATCGCCGCGGTGATATTCTTTAATCACCCTTTTCGCCAGCGAAAGTCCAAGACCCCAGCCGCGTTTTTTGGTGGAATATCCCGCTTTGAAAGCATTCGCTGCCTGGTAATTTGTCATTCCGGAACCGGTGTCTTTAAAATCGATTACAATATGGTTATTTTTTTCGTAGAGATCAATCTCCAGATTACCTTCGCCTTTCATAGAATCCACGGCATTTTTAACGATATTTTCGATGACCCAGCTCAACAGGATTCTGTTGTGCGGAATAAGCAGCTGATGTTTCGGCAATACCAGCATAAAACGGACTTTAGACGAAATTCTGGATTTCAGATAATCGTAATTTTGCTGTAAAGTTTCATTGATGTTAAGGTCATTAAGCTCCGGAACCGAACCGATTTTTGAAAATCTTTCGGATATGGTTTTCAGCCGGTTAATGTCGTTCTCAATCTCTTTTACACCCTGGCTGTTTTCATTTTCCATCCGGAGAATTTCAATCCAGCCAATCATTGATGATAGCGGTGTTCCGATCTGGTGCGCAGTTTCTTTTGCCAAACCGGCCCAAACGTAACCTTCGTCGGTTTTTTTAATGGTTCTGAGAAACCAGAATGAAAACGAAATATAAGCTACAACAAGCAATCCCAGGATATAGGGCGTGTACCGTAAATTATTAAGAAGTTTGGAATTTGTGTAAAAAACGTACTGGTTATTCCCATCCGGCATCTGTAATTCAATAGGTTTGTACGAGTTCTCCATATTTTGAAGAAGAGAACGCATTTTTTGGGGATCTTTCGCAACATTCTCAGGAATATTCCGCTGAAAATCTGGGCCGAGCGGTTTTTTATTACGGTCGGTTACAATAACCGGAATTGTATTGTTGGTATTGTTGATCTGAAAAATCAATTCCAGTGTGTTGGGATCTACAATAATTTCTTCCTGCTGCTGAAATTTTATTGCGGTTGCAAAAAGCTCGATTCTTTTAATTTCTTCTTTTCTCAGGTAATTGATGAGAATAACAGAAGCCACCACAACGCCCGTCACCGCAAGGGTAAGCAGAATATAGATAACCCAGTTGTTGATTTTAGAGAGAAAGCTTCTGCGTTTCATTTTAAATTTTTAGGTTACTTTAAAACATTTAAAACTTTATACAGTGCATCACTCAGGTTTGAACTCTGATAATTATTAATAATGATCGCAAAAACATACTTCTTGCCGTCTTTGGAAGTATGATAACCTGCAAAAGATTTGGTGTCTTTCATGGTGCCGCTTTTCATTTTCATGCCATTGGCCTGGGTAGGAAATCCTTCAAAAAAATCATTAAACCAAGGCTGTTTTCGGCTCCAGAGCAGGGCCTGAACTTCTGCTCTTGCAGAGACATAATTCTGAGGCGAAAGACCGCTTCCATCAGCGAAATTAATCATTGCCGGGTTAATTCCCTTCTCCTTCCAGAATTCTTTTAAATAACTGATTCCCGCATCAAAACTTCCCTGATTTTTCTTTTCTCTCCCTAAAGTTTTAATAAATGTTTCGCCGTAAAGATTTACACTTTTACGCATAAACCAGTAGACAATTTTATCAAGAGTCGGAGATTTGTGCTCGAAAATAACCGTATTTTTTGGCGCGGTGAGAATTTTTTCGCCATTAATTCTCTGCATGGAAGTTGAAGTAACTTTTCCGCTAAAACTAATGCCTGAATCCTGCAGCCATTTTTTTATTTCTGTACCTAATGTTAAAGGCGGATTGGGTGTTGCACCGGAAACCGTTATTGCTTTGGCAGGAAGTGTTCCGTTAATAAGCGCTACATCCGAATAAGGTGCGGTAAAAATCAGGCTTTGATCAGAAGTTCCGCCCGTTTTCAGATCGTTAACCCAGTTTACATTGGGAAGATTAACATTCAAACCTTTCATTTCCTTCCCGTTTATACTTATGTCGAACTGGTTTTCTCGCCAGTTCACGCTCCAAACTCCGGCTCCGTAATAATTCCCCAAATCATTCCAGGGCCAGCCGCCAGGAACCGTTTGAAAATCAAAATAAGAATCATCAATGATTAAATCTCCTGAAATCTTCGAGATTCCTGTTTGTTTTAAAGCTTCCAGAAATTTCTGTCTGAAGTTTTCAGGTTTGTAATTGTCGTATCTCCAGCTTCCTAACGTGGGATCACCATTAGAATGGACATAAAGGTTTCCCGACAGATTTCCTCCAGAAATATCTCCGGAATAAGAAGCCGTGGTAGTGTACTGATAATTTTTTCCTAAAGTTTCCAAAGCAGTTGCAGCTGTAAAAATCTTTTGAGTAGATGCAGATGAAAGTCCGCGGTTGCCGTTATGTTCATAAATGAAATTTCCGTTTTCATCAGCAACATATACCGATAAATTGGCAGCGTATGCAGGAGCTGAATTAAGTAGATTTTTTGTTGCAACATCTAATTTCTGGGCAATATTCTGCGACAAAAAAGTCTGTGAGCTGAGCAGAAGTATGGCAATGAGTCGGGTCATTTTCCTTTTTATTTTCAAATATAACGAAATAATCTTTTTTATTATGAACCGAGAGTAATAGATTTGGTATTTAAAATTTATCCGATTTAAGGTTTATCTATGGCTATTTTTCAATAAACAGCCCAATAATTATGCATTTTTACTTATTTTCGTAGCTCTTAAACAGTTTTGTTACATGGTATACGATTTAGAACAGGAAAATAAGGAAATTCTCGCGCGTTACAGGGATTTAATTTCCAACACTTACCGCACTCTGGATGAGGAACAGAACAAAGTTATCCGGAAAGCGTTCGATATTGCCTTGGATGCGCACAAAGACCAGCGTCGCAAAACCGGTGAGCCTTACATTTATCACCCCATCGAGGTGGCAAAAATTGTCGCCAACGAAATCGGTTTGGGAGCCACTTCTATAGCTTGTGCGTTGCTTCACGACGTCATCGAAGATTCGGAATACACTTATGAGGACATCAAAAAAATATTTGGAACAAAAATAGCAGATATTGTCAACGGACTCACGAAAATTTCGGTGATGAACCACCAGAATATTTCGATTCAGTCTGAAAACTACCGTAAACTGCTACTTACCCTTTCAGAAGATTTCCGGGTCATTCTCATTAAAATTGCCGACCGGCTTCACAATATGCGGACGCTGGAAAGCATGGCGCCGGATAAACAGAAAAAAATCGCGTCGGAGACAGTATATATTTACGCCCCATTGGCGCACCGTCTCGGCTTTTATAATATTAAATCTGAACTCGAGGATTTATCTTTAAAGTTTAATAATCCCCATGTTTATTTTGATATTGCAGAACGCCTGGAATTAGCCAAGGAAAACCGCGAAAAATACATTGAGGAATTTAAAAAAGAAGTTTCTGAACAACTGCTGGACGAAGGGTTGAATTTCTCGATTAAAGGCCGTGCAAAAGCAATCTCTTCGATTTACCGCAAGATGCTGAAGCAGAATGTAACTTTTGATGAAGTTTTCGACAATTACGCGATCCGGATTATTTATAAATCGGATGCTAAAAATGAGAAATTCCTTGCCTGGAAAATCTATTCTATCGTAACCGACCTTTATCACAGCAATCCCCAGCGGATGCGCGACTGGATTTCGCAGCCGCGTTCTACAGGTTATGAAAGTCTGCATTTAACGGTTTTGGGACCCGATAAAAAGTGGATCGAAGTACAAATCCGTTCCGAAAGAATGGATGATATTGCTGAAAAAGGCGTTGCCGCGCATTATAAATATAAAGAAGGCTTCAGTAAAAATAGCGACGAAAAAAACTTCGACACTTGGGTTACGGAAATCCGTGAGGTATTAGAAAATCAACAATCGCTTACCACGACAGAACTTTTAGATAATATTAAACTCAATCTTTATTCGAAAGAAGTTTTTGTTTTTACGCCGAAAGGCGAAATTAAAATTCTGCCCATTGGCTCTACTGCTCTCGATTTTGCATTTTCGGTTCACTCAGATTTAGGAACAAAATGTCTGGGCGCAAAAGTTAACGGAAAACTGGTTCCCATTTCTTATGTACTTCAAAACGGCGATCAGGTAGATATTCTCTCGTCCCAGAACCAAAAACCAAAATCCGACTGGCTCGATTTTGTTGTTACTTCTAAAGCGAAATCGAAAATTAAAGCGATTTTAAATTCAGAAAAAAATCAGTTGGTAGAAGAAGGCAAAGAAATTCTTCAGAGAAAAATGCGCCATGCAAAACTGAATTTCAATGATGAGGAAATCAATAAAATGCAGAAATTCTTTAATCTGAAAACTTCTCAGGATTTGTTTCTGAGCTTCCAGAACGGAAATCTGGATATTGGTGATATTAAGAAGTACACTGAAGGCAAAGGTCTTTTCAGCAATTTAATTCAGAGGTTCCGAAAATCGCCTACGAAGAACACAGAGTTTACCGAAGTACCCGACACTAATCTGAATCTTATCGTTTTTGGTAAAGATGAAGAAAAGATGAATTATTCTTTTGCGAAATGCTGTAAGGTGATTCCGGGTGATAAAATTTTCGGTTTCATTACGATTTCAGACGGAATTAAAGTTCATAACGATGGCTGCCCTAATGCCATAAACCTGCGTGCACAATACGATTACCGGGTTTTACCTGCAAAATGGGTGAACGAAGAAAGCTTCAAAAACAGAATTAAAATTGAGATCGAAGGACTCGACAGGATGGGGATGATCAACGACATCACAGCCGTGATTAGTAACTCCATGAACATGGATATGAAAAGTATGTCCATAGAATCCAACAACGGTATTTTCCTCGGCAACATCAACCTCGAAGTCAGAAACAAAAGCCAGCTGGAAGAAACCTTCAAACAGCTGAAAAACATCAATGGAGTTTCCCGCGTTAAACGTCTTTAAAAATTAATACAATTCATGCTTATTACCGATTATTTCAAGAAATTTCTTCACCACTCTCAGTCCTCCGGAGTTTTACTTATTATCTGCGTTGCCTTTTCGCTGATGATTGCCAACTCATCACTGGGTCCGGCTTTTCAGAATCTGCTGGACAAAGAAATCGGGACCCATATTTTTCAGCTGAATTACCCGCTGAGCATTTGGATTAATGACGGCTTAATGGCCATTTTTTTCCTGCTGGTGGGCCTGGAAATAAAGCGTGAAATTCTGGAAGGAGAGCTTTCGAACTTTAAGAATGCGTCTTTACCCATCGTTGCCGCATTAGGCGGAATGGTAGTGCCGGCGCTGATTTACTTTTTCTTCAACTCGGGAACCGACTATGAAAATGGATGGGCCATCCCGATGGCGACCGACATTGCATTTTCTTTAGCCATTATTTCGATGCTGGGAAAAAGTGTTCCGCTTTCTCTCAAGATATTTTTAGCAGCACTTGCAATTGTGGATGATTTGGGAGCAATTATGGTAATTGCTATTTTCTATACCGACCAGATTCACTGGGACTATTTAGGTTTATGTGCTTTGATGGTCGCTGTTTTAGCGATTTTAAACTTCCTGAATTTTAAAAAGCATATTTTCTATATCATTCCCGGAATTTTTCTTTGGTATTTTATGCACCATTCGGGTATTCATGCGACTATTGCGGGAGTGTTGCTGGCGTTTACAATTCCTACCAACATTTCAACTACAGAAATATCGCCGCTCGAAAAGCTGGAACAGAAACTTCATCTGCCTGTCAATTTCCTTATAATGCCGATATTTGCACTTGCAAATACCAATATTACCTTTAAAGAAGGCATGGTTGATGGGCTTTTCAGCAGTTTGGGCTATGGAATAATGTTGGGGCTGGTGCTTGGGAAGGTTATTGGGATCAATTTATTCTCCTTTATTTTCATTAAACTTAAGATCAGCAGCTTGCCTGATAAAAGTTCGTGGCCTCAGATGTTGGGAACCGGCCTGCTGGCGGGAATTGGCTTTACGATGTCGATTTTTATTGCACTGCTTTCATTTAAAGGACACACTGAAATTCAGGAAGAAGCAAAATTTGCTATTCTGGTAGCATCATTTATTTCGGCAATCACCGGATTTCTGCTCCTTAAATATCTCGGGAAGAACAAAAAGATTTCTGCTTAAACTTTTTTAGATTTTGATGGTGTGCGTATCATCCGGCTCCTCCAGGTCCGGGAGAAGTTCTGCATCAAACTGATGGGCATTATTTTTCATTTCATCGGCAATCATTTTCTCTACGCGCACTTTTTTAATGGCGATATTCAGTTCATTGCCTAAAAGAATCAAAATAATATTGAGGTTTACCCACACCATCACTAAAATAATTGAACCAATCGATCCGTAAATAACGTTGTATCGGGCAAAATCCCGCACATAAATCGCAAAGATATAAGTAAGCAGCACAAAGAGAACCGTGGTAAGAACCGCGCCGGGAATGGCCTGTTTGAAAGTGGTAATCTTAAGACATCCTACCCAGTAAAAAAGAGCAAGTAAAATAAAATAGAAAACCGGAAACGAGAAAAATCCAATAATTTTCGACATATTTTTTACAAGCCACGAAATATTGATTTCGGGAGTAAAAAGCTTCAAAACCACCTCGCTGTAATAAACGCCGAGCAGAGACGCGATGATAAGGATAATAAAGGCGATGGTGATAAAAAAAGCTACGATGTACTCTTTCACCACGCCACGCTGCAGATTGGTATTGATATTAAATCCGTTAATTAAAGAGTGTGTGCCATTTACCGCAAAAATCATCGCAAAAAGAATAGTGAGATTGCTGATGTTTTTCATGTTCGGAATGATGAAAGTCTGGATATAATTCGAAACATCCTGCTGAATATGCGCAGGGAAAACATTATGCATCAGCACCTCGAAAATGTAAAACTGCAGTTTGTCGTAATGCGGAAGATAAGGAAGCAAAGACAGTAAGAAAAGGATAAATGGGAACAGACTCAGGAAAAAACTCCACGAAATACTGGCCGCACTTCGCCCGATCTGCATTTTAAAAACACCCTGCCCGTAAATTTCAAACATTTTCCAGAGCGAAATTCCCAACACCGGGATATGAATATTATCCAGATACCGATGGATTTTGAGAAGGAATTTAGGAGTTTTAATACCCATTAATCTATATTTGCAGAACAAAGATAAGAAATGAGAATCAATTTGCTTTGCATTGGTAAAACCGACGATAAAGAAATCGCCAGTCTGGTAAAGTACTACCAAAACCGGCTTCCGCGACACTGGAATTTTGAAATTACCGAAATTGCCGATGTAAAAAATGCAAAGAATCTTTCACCCGAACTTCTGAAAAAAGAAGAAGCCAAACTTTTTCTCAGCCACACCGAAAACAGCGATTTGGTAATTCTTCTCGACGAAAACGGAAAGCAGTTCACCAGCCGAGAATTTGCCGGAAAAATCGACAACTGGATGAATTTGTCGGTTAAAAAAGTCTCTTTTTTTATTGGCGGAGCTTATGGATTTGCCGATGAAATTTACCAGCGTGCGAACGAAAAAATGTCGCTATCGAAAATGACCTTCACGCACCAGATGATCCGCCTATTTTTTGTAGAACAGATTTACCGCGCCGATCAGATTCTTCAGGGAAAACCTTATCATAACGACTGATGCATCAGATTCAATTCCCTTGGAATATCCATCACCACATCAACCTTTTTCGTATTTTTGTTTTATGACTCAGGATTTAAGTTTACGCACGGTTACCGTAATGCGTTACATTTTGCCTTTAAGAGAAGGCGGCTCCCTGCCTGCTTTGGCAGAAGCGGATGACGATTTTAAATATGTGCTGAAATTCCGTGGCGGCGGTCACGGTGTAAAGATGCTGATTTCTGAGCTTTTGGGCGGAAAAATTGCCGAAGTTCTCGGTTTACAGATCCCGGAACTGGTTTTTGCCAACCTCGATGTAGATTTCGGGAGAACCGAAGGCGACGAAGAAATTCAGGATCTTCTCAAGTTCTCAGAAGGCATAAATCTGGCACTGCATTTCCTTTCCGGAGCGATTGCGTATGATGGTTCCTTAAAAATCGATCCTTTGCTGGCTTCAAAAATTGTGTGGCTCGATGCCTACATTACCAATATCGACCGTACCTTCAAAAACACCAATCTGCTGATGTGGCACAAAGAACTTTGGGTGATCGATAACGGTGCGTCGTTCTATTTCCATCATTCGTGGATGAATTTTGAAAAACATGCGTTGAGTCCTTTTGCGTATATAAAAGATCACGTCCTGCTTCGCCAGGCTTCGATGCTTGATGAAGCAGATGCTTTTGCCAAAACAGTTTTAAATGAAACTATTCTGCGCCAGATTGTAGAACTTATTCCTTTGGATTGGCTGCATTGGAACGATACAGATGATTCACCCGAAGAAATTAAAGAAGTGTATTTTAATTTCCTGAAAACGCGACTAGAGAATTCCCATAACTTTGTAAATGAAGCGAAAAATGCAAGAGGTTAAAATTTACGAATACGCGGTGATCAGGCTGGTTCCCAAAGTTGAAAGAGAAGAGTTTTTCAACATCGGACTTGTTTTGTTTTCTAAAAGGGAAAAGTACATTCGTGTTGAATTTCATCTGTGTCCGAAAAAATTTGAACTGATGCAGTGTGAAATGGATTACAATGACATTCTTCAGAATTTAGAAAATTTCAAACATGTAGCCAGAGGTGAAAAAGAAGGCGGAGAAATTGCATCTTTTGATATTCCGGAACGTTTCCGGTGGCT
>NZ_DAMBHK010000010.1:32439-35808 GCF_032060305.1 Kaistella sp.
AGCTTGGCAAATTTCAGGATCAGGTTTTTCTCCCCTTCATGCTGGAATTTAACTTTTGCCTTGATGTTCTGTGGATCGGTTCCGTCTAAAAATAAAACTTCACCCACCCCAAATCTGTCGTGACGTACTTTGTCGCCGACTATAATATTTTCCGACGAGGCACCGCTGGGATTGGTGATTCTCGCGGTCGCCACAGGTTTCAGATTCTGAGGTGGTGGCAACGGTTCGTTTCGCTGAATACTTTTCTTTTCTTCTTTCTTTTTGAAAAATTTGGGAACAGCAGGTTCATCATCAAAAATATTCGATTTGAGACCGGAATTGTTCACAAAACGACTCTCCATAGCTGGATTGATGAATTCCAGATGCTCAGCATCCATCTCGCTTAAAAAACGCGAAGGTTCGGCATCTGTGATTTTCCCCCACTGAAATCTGGAAACTGCATAAGAGAAAAACGCCTGTTTTTCGGCCCGCGTAAGCGCTACATAAAACAACCTTCGTTCTTCTTCGAGTTCTTCACGGGTGGAAGAACTCATGAAACTTGGGAAAAGATTTTCTTCCAGACCAACCAAATGAACTACCGGAAATTCAAGACCTTTTGAGAGGTGAATCGTCATGAGTGAAACCTGGTCACCATCTTCCTTTTTTTCATTCTGCGTATCGGCAGAAAGTGCAATATTCTCTAAAAAATTTGAAAGTGAAGGGTCGCCATCTTCAATCTGCTGCTGTTCTTCGATAAAACCCTGCATCGAGTTCATGAGTTCCTGAACGTTTTCTACCCTCGAAATTCCTTCCGGCGTCTGGTCATCTTTCAGAAACTTTATCAAACCCGTGCGCTTGGCGACCTCCATGGCAACGGTGTAGGCATTCTCGGTTTTCAACATCACCTGGAAAGCTTTGATCATCGCCCAAAAATCTGCAAGTTTAGTAAGGATTCCGTTATTTAAACCCAACTGCGGAGCGTAGATACCCAGATTATCTAAAACGCTGCTGATGGACACATTTTGGGAATCTGCAAAAACAATGAGTTTATTTTGGGTAGTTTCGCCAATTCCACGTGCCGGAAAATTGATGATTCTCGTCAGCGCTTCGCTATCGTTTTCGTTGATGAGCAGACGGAGATAAGCCACCAAATCCTTAACTTCTTTTCTTTGGTAAAAAGACAGGCCGCCAAAAACTTTGTACGGAATATTTTTTCGGCGCAGCGCATCTTCAAACGCCCTGGTTTGCGAGTTTGTACGATAAAGAATTGCAAAATCGGTAAATTTCCTTTGCTGAGAATTATGAAGTTCCCAAATATTTGACGCTACAAAATTGGCTTCATCAGCATCTGAAAGCGACCGGTACACCTTGATTTTGTCTCCTTCTTCGTTATCGCTGAATACATTTTTCTTGAACTGCTGCACGTTTTTGGAAATCACCACATTGGCAGCATTTACGATATTTTGGGTCGAGCGGTAATTCTGTTCCAAAGAAACGGTTACGGCATCCGGATAATCTTTTTTGAAGTTCAGGATGTTGTAGATATTCGCACCCCGGAAAGAGTAAATCGACTGCGCATCGTCGCCCACCACACAAATATTCTCGAATTTTGAAGCCAGTGCTTTCACAATCAAATACTGCGAATGGTTGGTATCCTGATACTCATCAACTAAAATATATCTGAAACGGTCCTGGTATTTCGCCAGCACATCGGGAAATCTTGTGAGCAGTTCATTGGTCCGCAGAAGCAGGTCATCAAAATCCATCGCCCCGTTTTTGAAACACGCTTCAACATACTTCTGGTAAATCATACCCATGTGCTTCATGTTTGCGCGTTCATCATTTTCAATAAGTTCGGGATTGTTGAAATATGCTTTTACGGTGATGAGATTGTTTTTGTAGTTTGAAATTCTTGCCAGAACTTTCTTCGGTTTGTAAAGGTCTGCGTCGATATTAAGCTCCTTCAGTACTTTTTTCAGCACGTTCAGAGAATCCTGGGTATCGTAAATGGTAAAATTTGACGGGAAACCCAAAAGATGTGCTTCGCTCCGCAGAATTCTTGCAAAAACAGAGTGAAATGTCCCCATCCATAGTGAACGGGCTTCGCTCTGCCCTACTACTTTTGCAATTCTTTCCTTCATTTCTTTCGCTGCCTTGTTGGTAAAGGTGAGCGCAAGGATATTGAAGGGGTCTACCAGATTGGTAATTAAATGGGCAATCCGCATGGTAAGCACACGGGTTTTGCCGGAACCTGCGCCTGCAAGTACCATGAGTGGACCTTCTAACGTAGTTACGGCTTCATATTGTGCTTCATTTAATCCTTTCAAATAATCCATCTGGGCAAAAAGTTTTGGGGAACAAATTTAAAGAAATATATACGGAACTCAAAAGGTGGTTTTGCTTTCTGCATAAGTAAAGTTCAGTTCCGTCATTAAACAAAAATAAAGCCCCGTTTTCGGAGCTTTACATCAATTTTTATAAATGTGAACGCTTACGCTAATTTTACATTTACAGCGTTAAGTCCTTTGTTTCCTTGCTGAACTTCGTAAACCACCAAATCGTTTTCGCGGATTTTAGATGTTAATCCGGAAACATGAACGAAAATGTCTTCGCTACCGTTTGATGGAGTGATAAATCCGAAACCTTTTGTTTCGTTGAAAAATTTTACTGTGCCTTCTTGCATTGTATTATTGTTAATTATGTTATTATTTTACGAGCTGAATGTTTACAGCTGAAAAACCTTTAGGTGATCTTTCTTTTTCGAAAGAAACCTTGTTGCCTTTCTTCACCGCGTGTGCACAGTTGTTCTCGTGGAAGAAAATATTTTCCTGTGTACCATTTTCAGCGATAAATCCGTAGCCTTTATCACTTAAAAAAGTCACAATTCCTGTTTTTAAAGTTTCTTCAGCCTCAATTGGCGCGGCACCAAGCTGAATGTCGTTAAGATCAATACATTCGCGGTTTTGTTCTCCTGGAGGCGTTTCTGTCAACTGCCCGTTTGCATCAACGTAAAGGAACATCTCGTCTAAAGCTTTCCCTTTGTTGTTGTTGTTTTTGCGCTCTTCACGCTTTAAAGATTTCTCTTTTTGTTTTTGAAGTTTTTTCTTGAAATTTTCTTTTTTTGAGAAAGAATCTGCCATATATTATAATCGTATTTAAGTTTATGATAACCACTTCGGCCCACTTTAGCCTCTAAATTTGACCTGATAATGAAATCTGAAAGCGCGTTCCCACGACATAAGAAATCGAAAATTCGGGTGATAAAGTATAAAAGCAGCTGCGAAATAGCGAAAACTGATAAGAAAAAATGTAGATTCTAAACGGTATTAGATAAAGCAAGGCAGTTGCCTCTTATAAATTATACTACAAAGATACAATAATTAATCGGAG
>NZ_DAMBHK010000010.1:35908-40858 GCF_032060305.1 Kaistella sp.
TAATATGAAAAAACGACTCCTTTCTGCTGCTGCCGTTTCGTTCCTTGGAATGATCATCAACGCACAGCAAATTAAATTCGAGGAATATGATCTTCCAAACGGGCTGCACGTAATTCTTCATCAGGACAACACCGCTCCTGTAGTGACAACAGGTGTAATGTATCACGTAGGTGCCAAGGATGAAGCGGTGGGAAGAACCGGTATGGCGCACTTTTTTGAGCATTTGCTTTTCGAGGGAACCAAAAACATTAAACGCGGCGACTGGTTCAAAATTGTTTCGTCTAACGGCGGAACCAACAATGCCAATACCACCAACGACAGAACTTATTATTACGAAACTTTCCCGTCGAATAACGAACAGCTAGGTTTGTGGATGGAAAGCGAAAGAATGAAAAGCGGTACCGTAAATCAGATCGGAGTCGATACCCAGAGAGAAGTGGTAAAGGAAGAAAAGCGTCTGAGAATGGATAACCAACCTTACGGAAATCTTTTCACCGCAGTGCAGAATAATCTTTTCACCAAACACCCATATCATTGGTCAACCATTGGTTCGATGGAGGATCTGAATGCTGCTACCCTATCAGAATTTCAGGATTTTTATAAAAAATACTATGTTCCGAACAATGCGACTTTAGTTGTAGCCGGCGACATCAAGCCTGAGCAGACCAAAAAATGGATTCTCGAATATTACGGCGACATCCCAAAAGGTACTGTGTACCCGAAAAATTTCCCGAAAGACGATCCAATTACTAAGGAAAAAGAAGTAACGGTTACCGATAAAAACATCCAGCTTCCGGCCTATGTTTTTGCGTACAGAACACCTTCGAACAAAGAAAAAGATGCTTATATTCTCGATATGCTTTCGTCTTATTTAAGCAGCGGAAAATCATCGGTGCTTTATAAAAAATTAGTGGATCAGGAGAAAAAAGCGCTTCAGGTTCAGGCTTTCAACCAAGGTCTTGAAGATGCGGGAATTTTTGCGTTTTTCGCTATTCCAATGGGTTCTACCACGAAAAGTACGCTTCAAAGCGACATTGATGCGGAAATTAAAAAGCTTCAAACTACCCTGATTTCTGAGGAAGATTACCAGAAACTTCAGAACCAGTTCGAAAATCAGTTTGTAAACTCAAACTCTTCAATTCAGGGAATCGCAAGTTCTTTGGCGACCAACCACGTATTGATGGGCGACACCAATCTCATCAATAAAGAACTGGACATTTACCGTTCTGTATCAAGACAAGATATTATGAATGCCGCAAAAAAATACCTTAACCCAAACCAAAGAATCATCATCAATTACTTACCTGAAAAAAAATAATCCATGAAATACAACTTTAAATATATCGCGGCCGCATTTTTAATTTCAGGAATGCTGTCTGCACAAAAAATCAATAAGGACGAAATGCCTAAACCAGGCCCTACTCCTACAATCAACATAACGAAACCGAAAACTTTCACCCTGAAAAACGGACTTACCGTAATGGTGGTTGAAAACAATAAATTACCAAGGGTAAACATGAGCCTTTCTATAGACAGGCCGCCGGTTTACGAAGGTAAAATTGTGGGTGTGAGCCAAATTATGGCAGATCAGCTCGGCAGCGGTACAACATCAATGAGTAAAGAAGATTTCAACAAGAAAATTGATTTTCTTGGGGCAAATTTAAATTTCTCTTCAGCCGGTGCAAATGCCAACACGCTTTCGAAATATTTCCCTCAGGTTTTAGGTTTGATGGCGGATGCGATTGTAAACCCTAAATTTTCTGAAACAGAAGTAAAAAACTCAAAAGACAGAATGATCGAAGGTTTGAAAGCCGACGAGAAAAACGCAAGTTCAATTGCGAACCGTGTTTCCACCGCGCTTACGTACGGAAAAAACACTTCCAGAGGTGAGTTTGAAACTGAGGAAAGCATCAAAAACAATCAGCTGGCTGATGTGCAGAATATGTACAATAAGTATTACGCACCCAACAATGCATATTTGGTTGTAGTTGGTGATGTGAAATACAACGACGCCAAAAAAATGATTGAAAAGGCATTTTCAGGCTGGAAAAAATCGAACACCACTTTCGCCGCATTGGAACCTGCAGCAAACGTTGCAGCGACGGAAATTAATGTAGTTGATGTACCTACTGCTGTTCAGTCGGTAGTTTCTGTTGGAAACATCAATAATCTGAAGATGAGTGATCCTAACTATTTCTCGTCGATGATTGCCAATTACATTTTAGGAGGCGGCGGTGAAGCCAGACTTTTCATGAATCTTCGTGAGAAAAACGGATTTACGTATGGCGCTTACTCATCGCTTACTGCAAGTAAATATTCGCCAAGTTTTTCTGCAAATTCAAGTGTAAGAAACGAAGTGACCGACAAAGCGGTAAAAGAATTTATGAACGAACTGAACGCAATTTCTAAAGTAACTCCGGAAGAACTTGCCAATGCAAAAGCAAAACTGAAAGGAGATTTCATCCGTTCTTTGGAAAGACCGGAAACCATCGCAAGATTTGCACTGAATGAAAAAGTACAGAATTTGCCTGCAGATTTCTATACAAACTATCTGAAATCAATCGATAAAGTAACTGCAGCAGATGTTTCAGCAGCAGTGAAAGCCACAATTTTGCCCAACCAAAGCCGTATTTTCGTAGCAGGTAAAGCTGCAGATATTTCTGAAGGTCTTGAAAAATTGGGTTATCCGGTTAAGTATTATGATAATGAAGCCAATCCAACCGAAAAACCTTCCTCGCAGAAGATGGATGCAAGCGTGACTTTATCTACGGTTGCAGAAAAATATATTGCTGCCATCGGTGGTTCAGCAGCGGTTGAGAAAATAAATTCCATTACCACTGATGCTTCGGCAAAAGTACAGGGAATGGATCTCGACATGAACATGATTCAGGCAAAAGGCGCTAAAATGAAAATGGAAATCAAAATGATGGGCAACACCTTCCAGAAAATTGTTTTCGATGGTAAAGATGGTTTCATGGAGATGCAGGGACAGAAGACACCCATGCCGGAAGAAGCTAAGAAGGAACTTGCCGCTTCTACAGAGCTTTTCCCGGAGCTTGGTTTTGCTAAATCTGCAGATTACAAGCTTACAGGAATTGAAAAATTCGAGAATGAAGATGCTTACGTTGTAAAAAAAGATAAAAATACGTATTACTACAGCGTGAAAACAGGTCTGAAACTTGGCGAAACCAAAATGCAGAAAGGCCCTCAGGGAGAAATGGCAGTGCCTACTGTTTTCGGTGATTACAAAGTAGTTTCAGGTGTAAAACTTCCGTACAAAATGTCGCAGAATATGGGCGGAATGCCGGTAGATTTCACCGTGAAGTCTTACCAGATTAACCAGTCCAAAGATTCGGACTTCAAATAACTTTAATTTAATTATTTATAAGAAACGGCAGCGGGAGTTGCCGTTTTTTGTATTAAAAATCGTCATCTTTTAAGGAAATCAGAAAGTTATCAACGACAGTTATTACAAAAGGCATAATAATTGTAAATATTTTTATATCAATAAAAAAAAATAAAAAGCCATGTCAGAAAATATACTTTCTTTAGAAGATCTGAAATTTTTGGAAAAACTTCATTCTCATTACGGCCTAGAATTTATAAGATTTGATGATGCCGGAATTAAAATCAACAATCAGGATCTTCTTACTGATGATCTTTCGAAAACCGATCATTTCAACCTTTTAAATGAAATTTCGAAAAAACTGAAGTACAGATTAAATTCTAATTTCCAGATGAATTTTACAAGTTCTTTTAATTTCGATGTAGTTCGCGTTTAAACTTTCACTTTCATATAAAACACAAAAAAGACAAACTTCAGGGTTTGTCTTTTACATTTCTAGCTTCAAATAAAAAATTTATTCAGTCAACTGATGGAGTTTATCCACCACTTCATCTATTTCGAATGGTTTTGCGATAAAAGCGTTGGCACCAGACTGTATTGCGGTATGCTCTAACCCTCGGCTGGCCGACATCATGACCACGGGAATATTCTTCGTGATTTCATTTTCTTTTAACTTTTTGCAGATATCTCTTCCGTCTTCACCGGAAAGCCACATATCCAGCAGAATAATATCGGGCTTCGAAACTGATTCTACATAACTGAAAATCTCGGAACCGCGTTCGAAAGCGTTGACTTCGAAGCCTTCGAAATCGAGCATAATTCCTAAAGAATCCAGAATCGAAACATCATCATCAACAATTATTATTTTTTTTGAATTCATTTTCTTAATTAATTTTACGGTCTACAAGAGGAAGCGAGAAACAGAATGTGGAGCCTTTTCCTAAGGTACTTTCCACCCAAATTTTTCCGTTCGAGCGCTCCACAATTTGCGCTGCAATGTAAAGCCCTAATCCCAGTCCGGGGAAAGTATTCTGTTCATCCCCACTTACGCGGTAATACTGTTCAAAAACTTTTGCTTTTTTATCTTCCGGCATCCCGATCCCAAAATCCTCCACAGTAAAAATGGCAAAATTGCCCTCATTTTTTATATCTACAAGAATTTCTACGGCATCAGGAGAATATTTGATTGCGTTTGAAATTAAATTGGTGATTACCTGGCTTATACGTTCCCTGTCAGCAAAAACTGTTCCTACATTTTCAGTTTTAAGTTTTATTTTATGGAGAGTCGACATCTGCAGTTCTTCAGCAGTCTCCAGCACGAGTTTCTCAAAATCGAAATCGCTCTCATTAAGGTGTATTTTTCCCGAGTTAATTTTGGTAACATCCAGCAAATCGCCGATTAAAGAAGTAAGCTTCACCACCTGAAGATCCATTTTTTTGGCAAATTCAGCGTTTTTTTCGTCCCCTGTTTTCTTCAGCATTCTATCTAAAACCTGCGCATAGAGTTTCAGTGAAGTTAAAGGAGTTTTCAGTTCATGGCTTGCAATACCGAGGAAAGTATCTTTCTGAGTAACCAGATTCTTGAATTCGTTGATATCGGTACT
>NZ_DAMBHK010000010.1:40958-44468 GCF_032060305.1 Kaistella sp.
TCTGTTTTCCAAACCATTTGTGGCATTGCTTCGGCAAGATTTCGGTATTCGTCTTCTTTTGCCTGGCTAAGGTTTTTGGCATTCACTAATTCGGTAACATCTACCGCCACATTCATGATCGCATAAATTTTTCCCTGTACGTCGTAGAGCGGTTTGTAAGAAAAGTTATAATAAAAAGTCTGCAGCACGCCGTCGACAAAAAGATCTACTTTATCTTCTTTGGCGGTATATGGAATGCCTGTTGCAAATATATTTTTTAAAATATCAATAAATGGCTGGCCTTTCAGTTCCGGCAACGCTTCTTCAAGTCTTTTGCCAATTACAGACCTGTCTTTACCCCAGGTTTTTATCATCTGGTCATTGGCAAAATCGATGATTAGGTCTTCACCAAGATAGATAGCAGTTGAATAATCTGAAATCTCCATCAGTTCCTTGAAGCGAATTTCGCTTTCCTGCAGCTTTTTTTCAGAAAGCACTTTATCGGTAACATCGGTTGCTACAACGCTCACTCCTGTTATTTTACCTTCAAAAAAAACCGGTGAATATATAAAGTCAAAGTAACTGTCGGTAAGCACCCCGTCTTTCATTAGCATTGCCAAAACGCTGTTGCCTTTATAGGCAATACCTGTGTCATAAACATTCTTTAATATCCTTGGAAACTCCTGATCACGGATTTCCGGAATTGCCTCAAGAATCGGAAGCCCGATAACGCTTGTATCTTTTCCCCATAAATCTAAAATCTGTTTATTGGCAATTTCAACCACCTGGTCCTCGCCCATCAACATTGCCAAAGCAACAGGAGCTTGACTTAAAAGCGTGGTTAAAGAGTCTAAACACACATTATTAAGGAGAAAATTTTTCATTGCTGCAATTTAAAAAAAAATATAGTTCATGGATAAAATTCTTTAAACTAAATAGTTATTTTTTTATTTCTGCCGAAACGTCTTTTCCCTCAGAAAATCTCAAAAAAAATTGAATCAATACGGGTAAGAACTATATAAATTTATATTTTTTATTTGAAAATATTAACTATATTTGCACTTCTTAAACTTAAAAATAAAATGAGCACGATATTTACCTTTTTCATGATCCTGATCATGATTTTAAGTATTTTACTAATCATCATCATTATGGCCCAAAATCCGAAGGGAGGTGGTCTTTCAGGAACTTTCGGGGGTACATCTTCCGCACAGTTCGGTGTTCAGAGAACAAATGATTTTATGGAGAGAGCGACATGGATTCTTGGTGGTGCTATTGTGTTCTTAATTCTGTTAAGCGTAATTTTAACAGCGAAGCCTACCCCTTCAATGCAACAGGTTCCTGCGAGAACTGAAGCTCCGGCTCCGCAAACCGCTCCCGGTACAAACAGTACAACTACATTGCCTGTTCCGGCTCCTGCAGGAAAATAACACCATCATAACAATATAAAAAAATCGGTTAAGAAATTTCTTAACCGATTTTTTTGTGGAAAATATTTAAGAATTAAATTCCTTCTCCGCAATTCCCCAAAACTCATCCTGGTGCTTAACAAAAAGGCAGTGAATCCATGAATCCAGGGACATCTTCTCTATAACATCATCATCTATTTTTTTGAATTCAGTATTGAAAAACTGTTTTTCGACATTCAGATCATTCCGGTTAAGGATAAGAATGTTTTGTTCGTTATAAAAAGGATAGTTCTTGATATCGCAATTGGTTGTAATTAATTTTTTACCGGCTGCCAAAGCCTCGAAAGTCCTCATGGTAAGCCCATTTTGAAATGGCTTGTTAATATCAAGTACCGCAAAAGCTTGATCATAAATTCCGCTAATTTCAGTATGTGACAGTTTTTTGAAACTGAGCTTTTCCATATCGAAATTCATCATATTTTTATCGAAAATCTTTTTAAGCATAAAAGCAACTCTACCGGGAGCATAGTAATAAAAAAAAGTTTTCAGCTTTAGATTTGTACATTGTTCCCTTATTTTTTCGCCTATTAAATAGCGGTCTGTATGGGCACTGCCGATAAAAACGAGATCAAATTCGGGTTTGGGATTTTGGTTTTGCTTTTTGTATTCATTTAAAAAAAAGAGCGGCCGGAAATGCACATTATACTTTTTTGCATCTGCAGGTTCGAAGGTAAAATTATGATCAAAAAAAGGAAAAAGCTTCAGAAATTTGGGATATTCTGTCACTGCATCGTAAGAATAAAAAATCTTTTCTGTCTCGGGATTTGTGTCTGCGAATTTCTTCAAAAAAAACAGGGGTACAGATTCACCTTTAATCAAAAGAAAATAATCGTATTTCGTTCCTTTAATCTGTTGCCAAAGTTTTTCATAATACCGGTTTACTTTCTTTTGGAACAATCTGCTTTTCACCCTGATCATCCCTTTGGTGAAGACAGAATCTGAGGGTCTTTCGTTATAGAAATCTACCTCGGCTCCCAGTTCACGCAACCGGTTGCAGATGGCAGTTTCGTAACCGAAAAAGTTGGCAGAGATCAATAATATTTTCTTCTGGCTAAAATTCATGATTTCAGAAATCCTTTTTGCTTCATTTCAATAAGGGAATTTTGAAAATTATTTTCATGAACCGGCTGTTTTAACACCCAATCTGTAAAATCAGAAATTCCCTCCTCGAAACTCACTGTCGGTTCAAAATTCAGGATTCTTTTCATCTTCGAGAGATCCGCGAAGTTATGTCGTATATCTCCAATTCTGAAATCCCCCGAGACATTGATTTTCTCTTGTTTCCCATACATTTTCGCCAACATTTTCGCTACGGAAAGTACCGAGGTTGGCTTTCCGGTTCCCACATTTATAATTTCGTTGTTGGCGAGATCATTTTTTAAACTTCTGAAAGTTGCTTCTACCGTGTCTTCAATGTTGATAAAATCACGGCTTGGCAGACCATCTTCGAAAACATTTGTCTCTTTCCCACTCAAGATCTGTGTTGAAAATATAGATAAAATTCCGGTATAAGGATTAAGTAAAGACTGCCCCACGCCATAAACATTTTGATACCGAAGAATCACAAAGGGAAGCGCAACTGAAGAGCAAACCAGTTTTACCATTTCCTCCTGCTGGAGTTTGGTTAATCCGTAATAAGAAGTTGGGTGTAGTTTTGATGATTCATCAGTGGCCACAGGCGTCAACGACCGACCTTTATCATCTGTCATCTCATAAAATCCCTGCTCCATTAAAGTTAAAGTTCGGTTTTCGGGATACACCGTTTCGTTATCAGCATTCCGATATTTCCCTTCACCATAAACGGCACGTGAAGATGCAAGGACAAATTTCTTTACATTGTGGGTCTTATTCACCAGGACATCAAGCAGCAAAGCAGTACCGGAAACATTCACACGATTGTATTTTTCGATCTCATACATGGATTGGCCCGTACCGGTTTCAGCCGCAAAGTGAATTACTGCATCGGCGTTTTCAAGAGCTGTTTCAACATCATTTCTGTTGGTAATGTCTCCTTTAATAAAATTTACTTTACCAAGAATACTTCTGTACAGCGGGGAATCGT
>NZ_DAMBHK010000011.1:0-32651 GCF_032060305.1 Kaistella sp.
TTCAACTGAATTGATCGCAGCCATTGATTTGTGAAGATAGCAGGCAAAAAACGACGCTTACTTCCCAGCTTACTATTTCTTCCATAGAAATTTCATACATGTCTCTACGGTGAATATTCACCTTGATGATTTTTAAAATTAATGGCAGGCTCTGTATTAGACCTGAAGACTTGTGAGAACGCTGTGATTATCAACAAATATTCTAGTCATGAAAGGTCATCGAAATAATCGTGTTTAATTTTAATACATTGTTACTCAATGGATTTTCGATATTCTGTTTAATGAAGAATCCCTCTATTTCGGTCTTTTTCGATTTCAGTTCTCGGAAATTCCCACATTATGCGTGGTCTGTGTGATTGTGGAAAACTTTTGGCTCTAAAACGTTGGTTTTAAGAGATATGTATTTTTTATCCACATTGTAAATCCCTATTTTTGTTGTAATGCGATCGGTAAGGCAGCTTTCTTTTAAAGATTTTAAACTGTCTCTTCCGGGTTATTTTCATGCGTAATGATGCCATAACCAGAGCGAAGCAGATCAGTAAGAGAAAAAAATTGGACGCAAATTATGAACGATAAAAAGAAAAATGAAAACCGGCCATCGTTTCGCCAGCCTTCTTTCATGCGCTCCGGCACCCAGCATGAACGTGAAAAGCTGTATTAAGACAATTCCGATATGATGAGGCTTTTCAATATCACTTCCAGAACTTTACAGCGCTGGCGTGACGAAGGCATTATTCCCTTTAGGAAACTTGGCGGAAGGATTTATTACCACGCGCAGCAGGTAGATGATCTGATGATGGGTGATCACCGTGATGAAGAATAATAGCATGTTTATCATAAACAAAGACCGCAGGAAGATGATCTTCCTGCGGTCTTCTTTTGCCCGGTAAGCAGTGCAGAAGAACTTACTGTACCACCATCGTGCCCAGATACACCGAATTGCAGGCAGCCTCCTGTTCGGCATTTTGGAAGAAGGCGTAAACATGTACCGATTTGCCAGCCCACAGTTCCGGCAGAACAACAGCTCCGGCTCCTGCATCGCGCTGTTCCGGACCTTCATGAATAGCAAACTCCCCGGAATCTTCCTCGAAGATTGCCGTGCAGAAGATGTCGGTGGCCTTGGCCATCATCTGGCTGCTGTTGTCGTCCCAGGTGAAGTTCAGGGTCTGGTCTGGAGCTTCGGTCACCGTGATGTTCTGGAAGCCCGTTAGGGTTCCTTTGGTCACAATCACCTTTTCCATAAGCAGTAATGCCTGCCCGTTCTCTTCTGCCACCACCTCCCGGAGCAGATAACTTGCTGCCAGATTCACTCTGGATTTCACTCCCGCATTTTCACCGTAGAGCCGGCTCTGCATGCTGCGCAGTGAATTCTGAAATTTAATCGCCAAGGCAAACTTCTCCCGCTGCATAAGCTGCGCTGGGGTTGGGTTGCTGCCTGATGATTTCGGACGGCTTCTGATCACGTCCATTCCGCGCCAGTTGGCGCCTACTACTGTACCTACGGTACCGCTGAATCCTCCGAGGATTCCTTTTCTGATTGTTCCCATAATTTGGAATTTTAATTGTTTAACAGGTCAAATATAAAACGCGTAAAATTCTTATGCAAGTATTTGATTAACAAATAGTTACATCTTCATTCAATTACTTTTATCTGCGTCGGAACGCGCTAAAATTGTATGAATTTCAGCCAAAAACTTTCCAATGCAGCCGGATGCTTTATTCTTCTTTTTTCTGCGTTTGTTTACTGGGTCTGTCAGTCAAATTCAGCTGGTGTTTGCAGGTTTTATTTACTTTCGCTGATTGACTTTGCGGTTTGGTTAAAGACAATAACTTACCTATTTTGTCACTTTTTGTCACTTCCTGTCTTTTATTTTCGGTTTTGTTTTATGTTTTGTTGCGGAATCCTTTCGGAGTTGTTGCCGGTTCTTCCCAAAAAACTGTGATTTTGGGAAGGAGTCCGCAAGGAGGGTGCAAGGAGAGCTGAATAGTATGTTTTTCTATAAGAGGAAGTTGCTATTTTTTAAAATTATACATAGAGATTTTACATTTCCATTAAATGAATTGTTTGAAAATCACCTAAAAACCGTACTTTAGATTTTTTAAGTATAGTTGCGGTGTTCAGCGATGCAAATACTATAGTTATAAGATTGTAATAGGTAAAAGTATATATGGAATTTACAAGAGATCAAATATTAGAAGCAATAAAGAAAATAGATCACCATCCAGCTTTGAAAAATGGCAGAAATTCTTCTACATATGATTTAGTCTTTGAGGGTAAAAAATATCCTCCAATTCTTGTCCTTTCGGAAGCCAATAAATTAAAAGGAGAAAAGGAGTTGTATTTAGCAGATTTCGACGATAAAACAGATATTCCTTTCAAAATATTATCTGAGAACGGATTTGAAATTATCAAAAAAGTAAGTGCTAGTCTGTCAGATAAATTTAAAAAGTTTTCATCTATTTATAAAGCAGAATGGAATAAACAGCATAGTAAATCTCTTGAAAGCTATAAAATACTAGTTAATGATGTACCTAAATTAATAAGAGAGAAATTCCCGTTAAATCAACATATAACTATAAAAGGCTCAATAGGAGCTGGTGTTAATACAGCATATCCCTGGTTAGGAATATTTGATAGGCGTGTATCAACGGGCGCTACAAATGGTTTTTATATTGTCTTATTATTTAGTGATGATTTTGAATATTTATACTTGACGTTAAATCAGGGAGCAACGGTTCAAGCAAAGGAGGTCATTGAGACTAATAGAAATTTTGTATTGGGTGTTAAGAATGAACTGAAAGGTTTCATTAGTGGGAAGCTTCCTATGAATAGCTTAGTTAGAACAATCCATTCCAATGCGAACAAAAATGGTGAGAAATATGAGAAGACAAATATTTATTACAGAGAATACAAGATCTCAGAATTACGGGATGAAGATTTAATTACTCATCTCAATGTACTTCTAAATTTTTATGATAAATGCGTAATGAAATTTACAAATGAAGAACCAAATCCGTTAAGCTTTAAAATTGATGATTTTAAATCAGATCTTAAGAAGGCTAATTTCCAATTTTCATACAATTTGATTCTGCGCTTTATTGCTTCAATTGCGACTAAACCTTTTGTAATTCTAACAGGCCTTTCGGGATCAGGTAAAACGAAACTTGCACAGTCATTCGTGCAGTGGATATGTGGAGATCAAAATCAGTACAGAATTATTCCAGTTGGTGCGGACTGGACTAACCGAGAACCATTGCTAGGTTATCCAAATGCATTAAAACCTGAAGAATATGTTAAGCCAGACAGCGGTGTCCTTGATCTCATCATAGAAGCAAGCAGAAACCCTGACTTGCCATACTTTTTAATTTTAGATGAAATGAATCTTAGTAATGTAGAACGTTATTTTGCCGATTTTTTAAGTGTAATGGAATCGAAAGAAGAAATTCCTTTGTATGCCGAAGGTACTGTAGATAACGGAGTGCCTTCCAAACTTAAAGTGTCTTCCAATCTATCCTTTATTGGAACCGTAAATATTGACGAAACTACTAATATGTTCAGCCCTAAAGTGCTTGACAGAGCCAATACCATTGAATTTCGTGTAACGCAGGAGGAAATGAAAAACTTCTTGGGTAACATCAAAGATATTAACATTGATGCTTTATCAGGCAAAGGTGCAGGCATGGCTGGAAGCTTTTTGAAAATGGCTGCGAACAGGGAATTTGCCACCGAAGATATTGCCGAAATCAATGCTGCCCTAGTTCAGTTCTTTGGAGAATTGAAGAAAACCGGTGCAGAATTTGGCTACAGAAGTGCGACCGAAATTATGAGATTGATTAATCAGCTTACCGTTTTGGATGGCGCATTAAAAACTAGTGATAAAATCGATATTGCGATTATGCAGAAGCTGCTGCCTAAGCTTCACGGTTCACGAAGAAAGTTATGTCCTGTACTGGAAACACTGGGATCTTTCTGTGTTTCGGGTGAGCTTAAAATCATTAAGGATGTTTTTGATAATGCAGACTTTGATTTTAAGGACGAAAAAGTACTGTTTCCGCTGTCACTTGAAAAAATAACACGCATGTACCGCGGTGCAATCGATAATGGATTTGCGAGCTTCGCAGAGGCATAACAAATGATGGCGCTAGATAGCATAAACATAAATCTTGACTCAATCCAAGAAGGTTTGCGGCTCTATATTGATGCCCGCCGATCGGCGACTTTGTTTGATGCAGCAGATGACGCAGAGCAACATAATGAAGCTCGATTTCAACTAATGGAAGGGAATTATTATGATTATCAAATCAATGATGCTGCCTTTTTGTTAGGTGATATTGGGGAGAATATTGTTCAACAGCATCGCCGCACAACCAACGTTGGTACTCTCGCTCCCAATATTTTTGTTGGTACGCTCACGATACCGGTGCTAAAAAAGGAAACTTTAGAACAGTGTGGCACAGTTATACTGGAAGTACAGTCATTGAAGACTGGATATCGGGATGATTATCGAGATATGCTGGAACTAATCACAGAAAAATGTACCGACTTATTATTACAGGCAAACTCCCCTGTCTCCCAACATATTGAGGTTGATTACACCAAAGACAGTGAGACTCTTTATCAAAAATTTTCTTTTATAAAATCGGTGATAGGTACCAGTGAATTTATGGAAGCTGTGCACAGAATTGTGACAGCCCCGGTAACTAAGTGGACTGAAATAATTGAGGAGAAAGACATTAGAACTGCAAGAAGGTTTTCAAATTCCAATATAAAAGAAATCCTAAAAGGCGGTAAGCGAACTCAACTACCCGACAATCATTATCTGCTAAGCTATGGTATTAAAACCTTACCGGAGCGCATAACCAGTATCAGAAAAACAGATTCAGTTGATACACCGGAAAACCGTTTCATCAAGCATGCGCTTGAGAATTTTCTGAAATTTTGTACGGATATTAATAGCAAAGCAAACGAATTCAGACATGCGAAAATGGTAAGTGAGTCAGAGATAATAATCCGTGAACTGGAGGCACAGCTGCAACATAGCGTTTTCAAAGAAATTTCAAGACCTACAACCTTAAAGCTTAACAGTCCGGTATTGCAGCGGAAAGCAGGGTACCGGGAAATATTACGGGTGTGGCTTATGTTTGATCTGGCTGCTAAACTTATATGGACCGGTGGCAACGATGTTTATAGCGGAGGAAAAAAAGACATTGCTACACTGTACGAATACTGGCTTTTTTTTAAACTTCTGGATTTAATACAATCCATATTCGATATTGATCCTACAGAAATTTCAGAATTAATTAAAGAGACACCAGATGGTTTGAACCTCCAAATAAGGCAGGGTAAGTTTACTGCACTTTCTGGTATTTATGATTCTGGAAATAGAAGATTGAACATTCGTTTCAATTATAACAGGACATTTTCAGGTAGAAAAACCTATCCAACTTTTGGTAGCTGGACAACCACACTTCGGCCGGACTATACACTTTCATTTTGGCCTGTCGGAATTTCCGAAGCGGAAGCGGAGGTACAGGAACTCATAGTACATGTACATTTTGATGCAAAATATAAGATAGCCAACTTAACTGATTTCATACCCATAAATGAATCATCCAAAACTACAGATTTTGGCGAAATCTCTGAGTTTCGGCTGGGCAACTATGATTGGGCTTATATCTTAGAATCTTTACTAAAAAATGATTTTGCTGGATATGACAATAACAACAGATTAGTGCTAAAAACATTATTTTGGGAAAGTGTAAATCAATTAGGAGACATCAAAGGGAAGTTATTTGATGAATTGGTCGAAAATATTCAACAATCTATTTTAAGTAAAGAGAAAACCGAAAACCGCAAGGGCATTTACAAGAATGCTGATCTTTTAAAAATGCATGCATACAAGGATGCTATTAGGAGGACTGGCGGAGCGTATGTACTTTATCCAGGTGATCAATCAATCAACCAGAAAGGATTTCATGAAATTATTCCCGGCCTGGGAGCTTTTCCTGTAAGACCCTCAAAAACCGACAGCGGAATTGGAGAGCTTAAAGCATTTCTTCTTGAAATAATTCAACATTTTTTAAACCGTAACTCACAACGGGAAAAGATTGCTTTCAGAACATTTGATATTTATAAAAACCCACCTGACTTAGATAGCATTATCAAAGAAAAGCTCCCAGAGGCATACAACAGAAACAGAGATTTATTGCCTGATGAAACGTATGTGCTAGTGGGTTACTACAATTCTCCCGAACAATATGATTGGATATGCAGAAGTGGTCTCTATAATTTTAGAATGGGTAGTGGTTCTGGATCACTGCTTCTTGACAAGGATACCGTAAATGCCAAATATCTGTTGCTTCATACTGCAGGCAGTACAGATGCCCATGAACTATGGAGAATAGTGAGCAGAGGACCAAAAGTATACTCAAAGGACGATTTAATTAAAAAAGGCTATCCCGCACCTTCTCAAGAAAATTATTTAGTGATGCAAATTGAACCCGTTACTGACCAAGAATTTAAAGGAATGAGGTGGGATTTCAAAAAGCTGAAAAATTACAAAAAAGGAAATGCTTCTGCATTTCCCTTTGTAACTAGTTTAGCGGAATTAATGCTGAATAGAATAAAATAGTGTATTTACTTAGATTTGCAGTGCAACATTTGCAAATATGATCTTATTGTTCGTGGGTTATATTTGTTAATTTCTTTGGCAGAAAGCTGTTAAATAAACCTCTCCCATAGAGTCTGGATTGACGTATGTCATATCTATTTCAAAATTTTTAATACTTAAGGTATTTAAAACCAATCCTTTTTTATCATACGTCGTAGTTTGAACTATACCTATTTGTTTTTCTTCGCAGTCAAATTGCCATAAAGTTACTTGATATCCATCAACATACTTTCTCTGTCCTTCTTTGTTAATATATTCGAGTTGTGGCGATTCGATTTTAATCCAAGCTTTATTTTCAGAATTGGGTTTATAATAGTACGAATTGCTGTCAGGAGCTGAACCAATAAATTCCCATTCATTAGTTTGCGAATATAAGTTGCTAAATAGAAAAATTGTGGCTAAAAGTAAGATGTTCTTCATTTAATGAATAGATATGTGAAACATTTTTTTTCTTATTCTCAAATATCTATAATTATTATTTTCCTAGCAAGTTTTTATTAAACATTGCAATGTGATTTTTATCAATGTAAAGGAATTTGGAAATATGTCCATCTTAATAGAAACCTTCCAATTCCTCCATTGCTATAAATTTTTTCTTACCTTTAAACTTCAATTCAGGCTCTGCGTATAATCCGTTCCCAAAAAGCAAAACGCATAAAATCGCCCAATTAAATCTCCCGTAAGCCCTTTCCAGAAGTACATCCCAGAGGTTGGGCCGTAGTTGCGCCGTACCAAAGGAAAGTTAAAGTGTAGGATAAGGAAACAATACTGCAAGGATAAGTAACCTGTAAGGCATAAGGAAGTCGCAGTCATTGAACGCGATTACAGGCGAACCTCAAAAAGTGGTTCCACCGTGCAGATCCTCCAGAAAGCCGGCAAGCTGACAAAAATCTTTAAAAATGGTGCAGCCTTTTAAACTGCGCCAAAAACCTCTTATGCGTGAATTGCCACCGAAGGAAATTAAATTCCCAAGGCACTGCTTAAAGAGACTTTATCATAAAAAAGGCTATATTTGCCACTCAACGGGTGAATCGTGTGCAAATCACGAACTGTCGCGCAACCGTAATCTGCAGGTCCAGAAAGTCGGATCCCCCTAAATACTTTCGCGATTTGAAGTAAAAATCCGCTGTGGATTTTTATTCATTTTATTGTTTTAATTTTAAAACTTAACAGAGATGAATTACGAAGAAAAGGTTAAATCTTCTGAAACTCACGTTTTTAAAGTCGTATTCCCCAATACAACCAATCACCACAACACCATGTTTGGAGGCAAAGTAATGGAAATGATGGACGAAGTGGCCTTCATGACTGCCACGCGTTTTGCCCGCAAATCTTTTGTGACGGTAAGTTGCGACCGCATAGATTTCAAAAACCCCATTCCTGCCGATACCCTGGTAGAGCTGATTGGTAAAGTAAAATATGTAGGGAACACCAGCTTGAAAGTGAGTATCGATGTCTTTGTAGAAGATATGTATAACGAGAGCCGGGAAAAAGCAGTCTCCGGAGACTTCACGCTGGTCGCTATTGATAAGGATAAGAAGGCAACCAGAATTTTTGCGCCCTAGATAAGTGTTTACAGAAACACCCTGATGCGTACCTGATGATTAACAGACGATCGAATCCTTTGCCTTAAAAACGCAAACCTGCAACCCGTGACCCGTTCCTCTGATTTAACATTCCTCAATACAACGGCAAACGAAAAAGCTCTGAAAGTGGAAAGAACAGTTTAGCAATATTTAATAAACTTTTAAAAACACCTTATGGAAACTACAAAGCACTGACCGCCTTGATGCAGAATCTTCAGATTGAAAATGCTGCGGCTGAAGAGTCAGTGCATGATCGGTTTGGCGGAGCCATTTTCAGACCTAAAAAAATAGGGTTAATCGATACAAAAAGCCACTGCATTGCTGCAGTGGCTTTACATTAATAATGAACTGAAATATTTATTTTTTAATCAGCTTCACCGTTTGGATTCCCTCATCGGTAATGATCTGAAGCAGGTAGATTCCCTGGGTAAGATCCTGAATATTTATTTTGCGGTCGGCGATCAGTGTTTTTTCAGCTGCTTTTCTTCCATCCGCCGAGATAATCACCACGCGGCTTATTTTCGCAGTTCCCGTGAAGGCTACGGTTTCGCGTGCGGGATTTGGGTATATCTGAATTTTAAGGTGACCGGCTGCCTGCTCAGTACCCAAAGACACATTATACGCAAGAACCGCTAATGAGGATGTAGACTCGCATCCGCTTACCGTCTGCGTCGCATAGTAGGTGGTGTTGTTTACAATAAGGGTCTGGGCCGGAAGTTCATTCTGATGCAGTGCCGCATCCACTGCTGAAGCGTACCATTTGATATTGCTTCCGTTAACCGTCAATGCACTAAGCGCATCACCGGCATTAAAACTCTGTGTCGCCTGTCCTGCGGGTGCCGAAGTGGAGGATACCGTGAGTACCGCAGTATTGGTAACTGCTGCTGGAGTACATGTTCCTGTTGCGATTAACCGGTATACATATCCGTTCATTGAATTGGTAACGCCCGTAATATTCAGACTCGCGGACGTCACTCCGGAATAGATTCCTCCGTTGCTGATATTTGTAAATCCTGCACCTTGATCTACCTGCCACTGATAGCCTGTAGCATTTACTACAGTAGCGGAGAATGTTGTAGCCGCACCTGCACAGACTGTTTTTGCCGCAGGCTGCGCGGTAATAGCCGGCGCGGATTTCACGGTAAGTACTGCGCTGTTGGAGATGGCTGGCTCACAGAGACCTGTGGCTACCATACGGTATTTGCTGCCATTAAGGGACGCCGGTGCTCCGGTGATGGTAAGGGTAGAATTGTAGGCACCCGAGTAGATACCACTGTTGGTGATGTCCGTAAATCCAGCGCCGCTATCCACCTGCCACTGATATCCTGTAGCATTGCTGGCTGCAGCGAAAATCTGCGTGCTGCCTCCTGAACATATGGTGCTTCCTGTAGGCTGTGCTGTAATGGTTATTGCTGGATTTACAACGATTGTTTTACTTACACTATACGTGCAGCCGTAAGGGTCTGTATAGGTGTAGGTGATGGCCTGGGTTCCTGCGGCAGGATCAAACTGGCCACCGGTTACGCCGGTTCCGCTGTACGTTCCTCCTGCAGGAAAACCTTCGGACAGGTTATAAATTGCACTGTTGGTGCACAACACGGGGAAATCGGAAAGTGTGGCGACGTTGCTTCGGCAGAGCGAAGTTATAGAATAGCCCGCCGATCCAGAACATCCGCTCGCATCATTGACGGTCACAGTGAAATTGAAAGTTCCTGTAGCGGTAGGGGTTCCGGAGATTGTTCCTGCTGCTGAGAGCGATAATCCCGGCGGAAGCGCCCCTGAGGTCATCATAAAATTCGGTGCTCCAAGCGCACCGGTCTGCGTAAGCTGTGCAGTGTAGGCAACCCCTGCCTGCGCATTGGCCAGTGATCCGGAAGGGGTCATGGCAAATGCCTGGCATACATACGGGCTGTAATCCACCTGATCAATCCCGATATAATCTGAATTGGTACCTAAACTTCCGGCACCTGTTACAAAATAGCGGAAGGCAATCCGTCCGGATGTTGGTGCAGGGAGTCCTGAAACGGTAATCGTAAACTTAGTCCAGACCTGAGGGTAAACATTCGCCACCAATGTGGGATTGATGCTGAGAAGCACGGTGGTGAAATCACCAACAGCCGTGGCACCCGCGCCTACATTGGTGCTTGCGCCATTGGTGCTCATACGCACTTCCAGACGGTCCGGATAATCGGTCTGTCCACCTCCTATAGTTGGTTTCCGGGTATAAAAAGTAAATACATCACCATTTCTTAAGGTTCGGTTTGGAGTCATGAGCCAGTTGCTGATGGTCCCTGTACTCCCCGTACTGTTGAAGTTGACTGCAATGTAGGAGTTTGCAGCGCCATTAAATGAGTTAAAAGGCCCGGGCGTTGGAGTCGCGGTGGTGGAGGTGCCCTGAAACCAGCTGAGCGATCCCACCGGCGAACTGTTGTTCTGCATAACCCACCCACTTCCGGCCAGGGTGGAAATGTCATTGAAACTTTCTGTAAATGTCTGGGCAAAGTTCAGCTGTGCACAGAACAGAAAAACTGACATTAATAATTGGAGATAAAGTTTTTTCATTGTTAACTGTTTAATAATTGATTGATTGTTTGAGGAATGATTTTTTACGGTTGATCTCAGCATTCATTCTTTGGTGGGCTGCATAGAAAAACCGACGGCAAAATAAAGTGAATGCATGCTTTCTGACAAAAAAGCAGGGGGGACAAATAGGGGACAAATTTATTTTTCACTATTATTCTGCTGTGATTGAATAATTTATATATGGGCGTCGCCGGGCTTTTGAAGTCTGATCAGGATTTCAGGACCGGAAAATGTTTACTGACCGTGTGAAAATTATCCCGGCAGTTTTAAAATTTCCTCCACAGAAAAAGGTTACCGGAATGGTAACCTTTGATCATTTTAAAGAACACTTATTTCTTAATGAATTTCACCTGCTGTTCACCTTTCGCGGTGGTGAGTTTAAGCACATACATCCCTGCAGGAAGCTGAGTCACATCCAGGTGATCGAGTGATGGGTTAGATTTTACCTTCACCACTTTGCCGTCTGCAGCGTAGACCTGAAGATTCAGTACTTTCTCTTTTGAAGCGATCTTAAGAACATCAGTTACCGGGTTCGGATAAATGTTGATCAGTTTGGAGAGATCTGCCGCGGAGGTTCCCAACGTAGGATCCTGCTGTACTTCGAGTCTTAAGGCGTACGATTTAGCAAAATTGCTTCCAAAATCCTCATTGTGTGCCCAGACGCCTAAAGGATTACCCGGCCAGTTCACGAAAGTAGTTCCCGGCGTGAAGATATCGTTGGTCATGCCAACGGTAAGTATGGCATCAAGTTCTACCGCGGTAAGCACATAGGTGCCCGGCGCTAGAACTACCGGTGCGCCTGCAAAAGAAAGGGTAGTGGTCAAAGCTGCGGTACCTTTGGTCTGGGTCGCCGTTTCTGCGATAATGGTCAGTGGTTTGCCCGTGGCAGGATTCACATTCCATAAAGCCAGACGGTAGGTGGCAGCTTCTGCACTTTCACCGAAACTCACCGTGGCTCCTGTAGCCACAGACGTTACTTTGGTTGTGAAGGCCTGCCCCAGATACCCCTGTGTATTGGCACCAATTCCCAAAGTGCCTGCAGGAACACCGCTGTCGCGAGCCATGGTAGATTCTGTAATTTGCAATTCTAGGGATTGCTTCATGTTGTTCGTAGGGTTTTGGTCCGGAGAAGCCAGAGCCACTTCGTAACGGATCCGGTATTTTCCCTTCGTCAGCACCGGCATCGCCGGAAAATCCGGTGAAGATTCCTGTTGCGGATTCAGCGTCATGGCCACTGACAGCACTGTAGCGATAACCTGGTCCGTTTCGTTAATCAGACTGGCTCTGATGCGTGCACCGGTAAGCGTTGCCGATCCCATGTTTTTAATCGTGGCATTTAAAGGGAGGCCTGCGGCAGAATGAGAAAGTGGGTATTGGGTATATTCGTAATTCTTTACCGCAGTAATGGCAGCGTCAGTATTGTTCAGAGCAGACACTTCAACATCATCAATGACAAGAATAAATTTATCGGTGGAATTATTGCGGAAGGCAATTCTGAAGGTTTTGTTTCTGTAACTGTTCAGGCTCACACTCCTTTCAGTCCAGCTGCTGTTTTCTGCCGCAATGTTAAAGAGCTGAACCGATGAGGTGAGCTGATTGCCCATCACTCCAGGTCCGCCGGTAGGCTCTGTAGGATCCACCATAATTCTTACCTCATATCCATCCGCATATGCTGGATCATAGGCTTTGGCATTCCACTTTAAGACTACATCGGCACCGGTATCGGGTACCGTGATTTTTGGGGTCCACATCCAGTCGTCTGCCTGTCCTGCCGGTTCGTAGTACGAGGTACTGAACGCTACGGAATCAATCACGTTGGTCTGAAAATCTTCCCTTCTTTCCCACGCCTCATTCACATAGCCAACCTGGCTGAAGGGAGTTTTATTATCGACGTTCCGGAGCAGCCATCCCGGAGGGAAGTTATAGGTACCCGGACCGCCGGTGGCAGATCCGCTGATTCCGTCGAACGTTTCTTTGAAAATTACCTGTGAATAACTGAAAATTCCCAGCATAATCAACAGGAAAACTGATAATCGTTTTTTCATAATAATGGTTTAAAAAATTTGTCGCTAAAAGTAACATCATTGATCGAATGCACCAAAAACGAGAGGGGGACAAATGAGGGACAAAATGTTGTGCAAATCAGTGATATTGGTAATCAGCTGTTTAGCTGTTATTCGCTCCTGGTAAATGATGAACTTTATGCACTTGCAGACTGAAACACGATAGGAGAAAGGGCAATCTGTGGAAATACGCTTAGTCCATCCTCAAAGGAACGTGATGGACTGTACAGAACAAACCTCCTTTAAATGGTTTTGAAGAAGGTTTTGCAGTGTTAAGATTTCGGATGAGCTTTATCCTTTTCGTGGCATCAGTTTACAGCTTCATCAGTTTTGTAATCTTCGGACTTTCGCTGCTGTTAATTTTTAACAGATAGTTGCCCTTCGGAAGGTCAGAAATCTGATATTCATCGGCACTTCTCAGCACTTTTACCGTTCTTCCGCCGGCATCTTAAAGGCTTTCAGCGTCTTTCTTTGTATAGGGAATCTCCGGTAATGTCCATAGAACTTCGCCCATCATCGGGCTTTTAACAGGTATATTATACGCATGGCAGAGGTGCAGATCTGCTTTCAGGCCTATCGCAAGGTTCAGGGCTAAACGTGCAGCGTTTCTGGAAGGATTTGAGAAATCGGTGGGTACAATAATCGTTCTCATAACTTGTGTTTTTAGTGATTGAGTAACTTCCAACCTCGTGTCTTGCATCGGATTTGAACCGTGGAGAGAAAAGAACAGTAAAACACGGGATTGTCTTCATCATGTTTTATTTATAGAGTAAAGTTACGAAATTTCATGTCTGATGTAAATTATTTATCCACTGATTTATAGATGGATATGAACAGTGATTTCGTTTCAATGTAAATATTGACTGATGATTCGTATTTAAAGTTTTTTAAAAAAAATATATCATGGTATTTATATTTATCGTAATATTGCAATATTAAAACATGATCAAAAATTTCTACTATTATGGGACTTACCAAAACAGAACATTTTACTGATGAACAGAACGAGATGGCTGTACTGCTGAAAGCCATGGCTCATCCTGCCAGGATTGCCATTATTGAATATCTGCTTACCACCAACACGTGTATCTGCAATGATATTGTTGAGGTACTTCCTCTTGCACAGCCTACGGTTTCGCAGCACCTCAGGGAACTGAAAAATGCAGGAATTATTCAGGGAAGCATCGATGGCAAAGCCATTAATTACTGCATCAATAAGGAAACGATTCAAAAGTTCGACTCCTTCATCAACCATATTTTCCATAAAATGGATTCCCTCGAAAACAACAGATGTTAAAATAATAACCTTCAAAACCATTCATTATGAGACTTTCAGAAATCAAGAACATTCTTACCAACCTTCAGGAACTGCATTTTGTCTTAGAAAACGGAGAACAGGTTCCAGACCATTTCCATGTAACAGAAGTGGGGCAGATCAACAAAAGATTCATCGACTGTGGCGGCGTGATGCGCGACGAAAAAGCCATCAACTTCCAGCTTTGGTTTTCCACCGATAACGACCACCGCCTGGAAGCTGAGAAACTCAAAAAGATCATTGCCCTTTCCGAAGATAAACTCGGCCTGGAGGACGTAGAGATCGAAGTTGAATACCAGCAGTCGACCATCGGCAAATTCGGTCTGGATTTTAATGGAAAAGAGTTTGTGCTTACGACTAAAACCACGGCCTGTCTGGCTCAGGATGCGTGTGGAATTCCTCAGGAAAAACCGAGAGTAAAACTTTCAGAACTACAGTCCGCAAGCTGTGCTCCGGGCTCCGGCTGCTGCTAGGGTTTAAAGTCCCTTTAAAGAGTGTAAAGCGATAACCATATAAAAAGTAAAACCATGTTCAAGAATATAAAAGAAAGCATTGAGGTCATTTCCATTATGCCCGTTTCCGACGAAAGAAAGGAAATCCTTAAACCTCTTGCTGGGTTCATTCAGAAAAAAGCAGATGCCGGGGAAAGGATCAACCTGAACTTCATCTGTACCCACAATTCGAGAAGAAGTCACCTTTCCCAGATCTGGGCACAGGTGATGGCGGAACATTTTAACATCAGGAACGTGTATTGTTACTCCGGCGGAACAGAGGCCACTGCCATGTTCCCGAAAGTGGCGGAAACACTCCACAGTCAGGGAATGGAAATTCAGAAGCTGTGTGACACCGACAATCCGGTATACGCGGTAAAATATGCAGAGAATGCACATCCGGTCATCTGTTTTTCCAAGAAATATGATGATACCTTCAATCCGGTAACCGGTTTTGCGGCGGTGATGACCTGCTCAAATGCCGACGAAGGTTGTCCGTTCATCACCGGCGCAGAAAAACGGGTGGCAGTAAAATTCGAAGATCCCAAATCCAGCGACGGAACCCATGAGATGGACCGCACGTATTATGAAAGAAGTCTGGAGATTGCTGCTGAGATGTATTATGTGATGAAGGCTGTAAAAATGTAAAGACGATGAAAAACATTAAAATCCTCGGCACCGGCTGTGCCAAATGCAAATCCACTTACGACAATGTAATGAAAGCCCTGAACGATTTGGGCATGGAAGCCAATGTGGAGAAAGTGGAAGATATCATGAAAATCATGGAGTACAATGTGCTTACGACTCCGGTTCTGATGATTGATGAGGTAATGAAAGTAAAGGGCAGAGTGGCCGACGTGAACGAAATTAAAGAGTTCCTTAAAAACTGATGCCATGGAAAAACAAACCTTAGTGAAAGAAATCTGCCCCACCACTACCCAATCCTGGATTGCGGAAGGTGCTGTTTTGGTGGATGTCCGTGAGAAGAATGAAGTCATGAAGCTCCGTTTCATCGCGCACGAAATCATCTATATTCCTTTATCCGAATTTGAAGAACGCTATGCCGAACTTCCGAAAGACAGAAAACTGGTCATGGTGTGCGACTCGGGTGCCCGAAGTTTACGTGCTGCAGGTTTTCTGGTGAATCATGGCTACGGAAATGTGGTGAATATGGAGCATGGGTTGAAACGCTGGGTTGAACGCGGTTTCGCAATTGGCGGCGATCCTGCTGCAGTGACCGGAAACAGTGGGGACTGCTGTTCCACCTCCGGCTGTTGCTAGCATTTTTTAGTTGAGGAAAAGATGACACCCTCAACTTTAGCCTTAATTTTAACCTCAACCTCACTACCATGTTCGACTGGATACAGCATTTTGCCGACTGGCTTATTTACACCGTTTTCAGTATCGGCGCCGGAACACGGCTGGGTACAGCGCTGAACTTCTTTGTGTATGACACACTGAAGATTCTGATCCTGCTTTTTGTAATCGTTTTTTTAATGGGTATTGTCAACGCCTATCTGCCGGTCGAGAAACTGCGCGACTATCTGCAGCGCAAAAAACTGTACGGTCTGGAGTATTTCTTTGCGTCTACATTTGGTGCGGTTACGCCGTTCTGCTCATGCTCTTCGGTGCCGCTCTTCATCGGTTTCGTACAGGGTGGAATTCCTTTGGGTGTTACCTTTTCATTTCTCATCACCTCGCCTTTGGTCAATGAAGTGGCGGTTGCAATGTTCATTGGAATGTTCGGTCTGAAGGCAACGGCTATTTATGTAGCCTCGGGTATTCTATTGGGTACGGTTGGTGGCTGGCTCCTGGGAAAATTTAATTTGGAACCCCTGTTATCGGACTGGGTGAAGAAGATTATGGAACACAAAATGCAGCAGGGCAGATTCGAAGAAGAGCAACAGACCTTCCGCCAGCGCTTACCCGGAATAACCCGTGGCGCCTGGGATATTGTGAAAGGCGTAGTCCTGTACGTAATTATTGGTATCGCCATTGGTGCAGCCATGCACGGTTATGTTCCCGAAAATTTCTTGGGTAAGTATCTGGGTGGTGGACAGTGGTGGGCCGTTCCGCTCGCGGTGCTTGTTGGTGTACCCATGTATGCCAATGCTGCAGGGGTGCTGCCTGTTATTCAGGTTTTTGTGGCGAAAGGCGTTCCCCTTGGAACTGCCATTGCATTCATGATGGCGACAGTGGGTTTATCCATTCCGGAGGCGACCCTGCTGAAGAAAGTGATGACCATGAAACTGATCGCTGTCTATTTCGGCGTAGTAACGCTGTTTATTATTATCTCAGGATATGTATTTAATTGGGTGCTATAGGTTATGTATTCTAGTATCCGCTGTTATTTTATGACGTAACACCATGATGCATGTATCGGTACTGTAAACTTAAAACACAAAAATAATGCTTGAATTGTATGATACTATTGTTATAGGAGGCGGACAAAGTGGTTTAGCGTGCGGTTATTACCTGCGAAGAGCGAAACTCAACTTTATGATTCTTGACAAACAGCCGGTTTCGGGTGGGTCTTGGCTGCATGCATGGGAGAGTCTGACGCTTTTTTCTCCGTCAGAATACAGTTCGTTGCCTGGCTGGTTTATGCCAAAATCTGATCAGCAATTTCCGGTTAGAACAGAAGTAATAGACTATCTGCGGAAATACGAAGAACATTATAAGCTTCCTGTGAAACGCGGTGTTGAAGTGAGTAAAATCACAAAAGAGGCCGGTATTTTTCAGGTGTATACCGCTCAGGGTGTTTTCATTGCTAAATCTGTAATCTCTGCAACAGGAACCTGGGGCAATCCCTTTGTTCCAAAGCTGGAGGGAATTGATAAGTATAAAGGCTTTCAGATTCATTCTGCAAACTATAAAACCCCGGATGATTTTGTAGGACTCAAGACATTAATCGTCGGTGAAGGTAATTCCGGTGCGCAGATCGTTGCGGAAGTTTCAAAGGTCACTGCAGTAAAGTGGTCAACCAAAAGACAACCTGAATTTCTTCCTGACGAAGTTGACGGTTATTACCTTTTTAATGTCGCCTCGGCAAAATACAAGGCTGAGAAAGAAGGGAAACCTTTTGATGCATCTCAATACAACTTAGGAAACATTGTGATGGTTCCGCCTGTAAAAGAGGCCCGCCAAAGAGGGGTGCTGGTTTCTGCGGGCACTTTTCGGCAGCTTTATGACAAGGGCGTTGTATGGGAAAATGGTGAGAAAGAGGAATTTGAAGCCATCATTTGGTGCACAGGTTTCGGTTATGATACTTCTTACTTAAAATCACTGATACCGACGGACGAAAGAGGAATCGCTAACACCACAGAAAGTAAATCTTTGGACACTGATGGTTTGTGGTTGGTGGGTTATGGCGGCTGGACCGGATATGCCTCGGCAACATTGGTAGGTTTAAACAGAACAGCAAAGCAGACGGTTCAAGAGATTTTAGAATTTCTGAAATCAAATCATAAATAAAATGCATGGTAATACATGTATTAGAATAGCAAGAAAAGATTTTTCGGGCATTATAAATTTTTGAAATTAAACAATAAAATAAAACCTATGAAAATTGCATTATTCAGCGATATCCACGCTAACCTTCCGGCATTGGAAGCATGTTTTAAGAGTATGGACGCACATAAACCCGACGCGGTGTACTGCCTCGGGGACTTGGTAGGATATAATATCTGGCCAAACGAGGTAATCAGCGAAATTCGGAAACGGGGTATTCCCACGATTGCCGGAAATTATGACCAGGGCATCGGCCTGATGAGCGACGAGTGTGGTTGCGCTTATAAGACCGATAATGAAAAAGACATGGGCAAAATCTCAATCAGTTATACCAACAGCTTGGTAACACCCGATGAGAGACAATACCTCCGGACTCTTCCGTCGCATCTCCGTCTGGAATTTCAGTTGAACAGCGACAAATTAAACTTGCTCCTTGTTCATGGCAGTCCGCGGAAGATCAACGAATATCTTTTTGAGGACCGCGACGAGAAAAGCCTGATGCGTATTATGGAACAGGCCAATGCCGATATCATGTGTTTCGGTCACACGCATAAACCTTACCACCGGATTTTGCCTTCTGATATAAACCCTGATACCCATTTTCGGCATGCGGTAAATATCGGGTCCGTAGGCAAGCCCAAAGACGGTAATCCACAGGGTGGTTATGTCCTGTTGCATATTGATGAGAATGCTTCAGTTCTTAATAAGGATTCAGTTAAAGTAGAATTTATTCGTTTCGACTATGATGTTGAAAAAGCTGCAAAGGCAGTGGAAGAAAGTCCCCTACCAAATGCTTTTGCTGACATGTTACGAAATGGTGGTTAAATCTGGCAACTCATGACAAAATTACTTTTCATAACAATGCTGTACCTTAGTACTGGGCAGAACCTTGCACAGAAAATTCCGCAAAATGGGATCTACCAAACTGCAACGGATTTTCTGACCCGGAAATTAACAAATGGTTTTTTTTCTTCGAAGATAAACAAACTGAATGATAATAATAAGTCAATTCGAATTGAGAGAGAGGACAAAAGAACCGTTTATGAATCATCTGAAATCTGGGGTTTTAGAAAAAACGGAAAAGACTACAGAGTCTTTGAGAAAGAATTTTACAAGATTGATGAAGTAGGTCCAGTCGTTATTTACACGATACAAGATTATTTGTCTGCTGAGCAGCCCATCATGTTTTATTACCGGTTTTTTAGCAAAGATCTGAACGCCCCCATCGTTGCACTGACCCGCCGGAAACTTAAACGTCATTTTGCCAATGACAGTGCAGTAATCAATAAAATTAACAGCTTTCCAAAAAATCGATCCCTTAGCACTTGGAGCTCCGCATGTCGCTGCTTCCCAATAATCAAATCTCTTCAATAATAAAATAAAATAAGAAAATGTCTGCAAACAACTGTGCACCGCACGAGAGGAAGAAGCTTTCTTTCCTCGACAAAAACCTTACGCTTTGGATTTTCCTTGCTATGTTCATTGGCGTGGCGATTGGTTATTTCTATCCGAATTCATCAAATATCATCAATCAATTTTCCTACGGAACGACCAATATTCCGCTGGCCATAGGATTAATCCTAATGATGTATCCGCCTTTTACCAAAGTGCGGTACAAAGAACTGCCAAAGGTCTTTAAAAACACCAAAATACTGGGAATTTCCTTGCTCCTGAATTGGGTCATCGGACCGATTCTGATGTTTATACTTGCCGTTGTTTTTCTGCATGATAAGCCGGAATACATGATCGGTCTCATCCTGATCGGTCTTGCCAGATGCATCGCCATGGTCATGGTATGGAATGAACTGGCCGAAGGAAACCGCGAATATGCCGCCGGACTCGTGGCGATTAACAGTATTTTTCAGGTGATTTTTTACAGCATCTATGCCTTCCTGTTCATCACGGTATTGCCGCCGCTATTTGGAATCACAGGCTCCGAAGTCGACATTACCATCGCTCAGATTGCCGAAAGTGTGGCGATTTACCTGGGAATTCCTTTTGTCCTCGGATTTCTGACGAGGTATTTCCTTTTAAAGGCCAAAGGGGAGGAATGGTATAATAGGGTATTTATACCGAAGGTTTCTCCAATTACCTTAATCGCCTTGTTGTTCACGATCGTAATCATGTTCAGCCTGAAGGGGGAAATGATTGTCCAGATCCCATTTGATGTGTTGCGAATCGCAGTGCCATTGATGATTTACTTCGTGCTGATGTTTCTGGTGAGTTTCTTTCTCGGCAAAAAACTGGGCGCGGATTATTCCAAAAATGCGGCAGTATCATTTACTGCGGCTGGCAATAACTTTGAATTGGCGATTGCGGTGGCGATTGGGGTTTACGGCATCAATTCCGGACAGGCATTTGCCGGAGTTATCGGCCCGCTCGTGGAAGTGCCTGCACTCATTGCGCTGATCAACATCGCCTTCTGGCTGAAACGGAAGTGGTATCCCAGCGGAACTTGATAGGTATAGGCATAAGGGCATGGAGCGGCCTCCGTGCCCTTATTACGGTGTATTTTTTTCTTCGGGACTCTCCGGAACATTGTTTCATCTATTTTTCATAATTTAGAAAAACTGAAAAAAACATTGATTTTATACTTTAGAGATTGCTGTAAAAAAACATATAAACATAAACTCATGAACCGATTGACTTCCATAGTACTGCTGCTCCTGTTTTGCGCGTATTCAGGCACCCTGTCTGCACAGGCAAAATTTGAGAAAGAAAGCCGCATAAAATATAAGGATGTGCCTGCTGCTGCGATACGTTTCATTGATGCAGTAAACGATAAATGTAAACTGAAATGGTATAAAGAGGAAAGTCTTACCGGACAGAGTATTGAAGCAAAGTTCAGACGTAATGATGCGAAATACAGTGTTGAGTTTGACACCCTTGGTAAGGTGGCAGATATAGAAGTGACAGTGGATTGGGAAGGTCTAAATAATCAGCTGCGAAACGAAATGCTATCACAGCTTAAATCAGATTGTGTAGATCATCAAATTGTAAAAGTTCAGAAACAGTATACCGGAAGCGAATCGGATTTACTGTCTATGTTGAAGTCTGACACCGTCAGCCCGTCTCTCACTGTTAAATACGAACTCGTAGTAAAATGCAGCCGCCAAAAAGAAGTCAACCTCTTTGAATATCTGTTCAATGACAGTGGCAAAGTGATTTCTGCTTCAAAAATAATCTTTAAAAACAGTAGCCATCTTGAATACTAAGATCAGGTCCCTCATCTTTTTTTCAGTCCTGCTACTGCGGACGGATAAGGTTTTGTCACAAAGTACTTATCAGTGGGGAATACTGCCATCACTGAACTTAAACAGCAAACTGAAAAAGGACTGGTCGCTGAACACGAAACTGGAATCTCGGCAGATTTTCCAAAGCGGTGAGGTTAACGGAGCAGTGGAAGGCAATTATAAATATGTGCAAACCGATCTATCATTAATAGTGGCGAAAAAAGTAGGGCTAAACTCAAGAGTTGGGGGTGGTTATTTGGTCAGATTAAAAGAAGGCGAGCTTTTTCACCGGTTCATACAGCAATACAATGTGGTTCAAAAACTTTCCGGGTTCCGTCTGGCACACCGTTTTGTGACCGACCAGACCTTTTCCGCCATCGAAAAACCAGAATTTAGAGTACGATATAGAATTTCCTCAGAGATCCCTCTGAATGGGGAATCAGTAGACCCCGGTGAATGGTATTTGAAATTGAATAACGAATACCTGTACAATACACAGGCTTCAGAATCCGACCTTGAAATAAGAGTGGTTCCGCTGCTAGGTTACGATATCTCCAAAATTCTTAATTGGGAAACTGGTCTGGATTATAGAGCCAGCTCCGTTTTTAAGACCAACAAGCAGCACAGTTATTGGATAACCATTAATTTATATATTGACATATAATCAAGTCATTGGAGTTGGGCAAAACTTCGCTGCTGCTGAACTGGGTCATATTGCAGCGATTTCCTTCACTGCCGCAGGCAATAATTTCGAACTTGCTATTGCGGTGGCGATTGGGGTATACGGCATCAGTTCCGGACAGGCTTTTGCGGGCGTGATCGGTCCGTTGGTGGAAGTTCCCGCGCTTATTGCTCTTGTGAATGTAGCCTTTTGGCTTAAACGGAAATGGTATCCAAACACTTAAGAACACTTTAATTATTCCATATTTACTGCTGTAGTGCTCTTCACTTCCTTGATCATAAAGGAACTTTGGGTGCTGGCGATATGCTGAAGATTTGTGAGTTTCGTCACCATGAAATCCCGGTATTCCTGAATGTCGCGCACTGTGATTTTCAGGATGTAATCGTAATCCCCGCTAACGTGAAAGCATTCCTGAACTTCGGGAAACTGGGTAATTTCTCTTTCGAACTGGGTGATGTATTCCTTGCGGTGCTGGCTGAGTTTTACATGGCAAAGAACTAAGAAATCTTTCTGAATAAGTTTTCGGTCAACCAAAGCCACATATTTTTCGATGATTTTCAGTTTTTCGAGTTTTTTTATGCGCTCGAAAACAGCCGTAACCGACAGGTCGAGGTCGGCAGCCAGACTTTTGGTGGTTCTTTTGGAGTCTTCCTGAAGTAAAAGTAGAAGCTGGCGGTCTTTTTTATCGAGGTTCATCTGAAAAATAATTGGTGCTTGTACTATTCTGTATTCAAATATAGAATTAAAATCTATGAAATGTGTAATTGTACACTTTATTTTCGGTTGAATAATTAAATCCTTGTTTTATAATTGGAAAACTTGGAATTTTAAAGAACTTAAATAATCATTATCATGGAACAATTCGATGCAGCAAACAGCATTCAGGACCTTCAGTATTTCGGGGAATTTGGAGGCGTAAATCCTTCAATTTCCGACAGTTCTACCTATACTTTCCTTTCCGCAAAAACCATGTTCGATACCTTCGAAGGCAATGCAGAAGGCTGTTATCTTTATTCACGGCACTCTTCGCCCAGCAACCTTTACCTTTCCGAAGCTCTCGCAAAGATGGAAGGCACAGAAAACGCCAATGTTACCGCCTCCGGAATGGGTGCGATTACCTCAGTATTGTTGCAGCTCTGCAAATCCGGCGACCATATTGTATCGAGCAAAACAATTTACGGCGGGACTTATGCTTTTATGAAAAACTTTCTGCCGGGCTTAAAGATCGACACTTCTTTTGTTGACATCACCGATCTGGCAAAAGTAGAATCCGCCATTAATGAACATACAAAAGTGCTTTACTGTGAAACCGTAAGCAATCCGCTTCTTGAAATCGCCGACCTGAAAGGCCTTTCTGAACTGGCAAAAAAGCATAACCTGAAGTTGGTAGTTGATAATACCTTTTCTCCTCTTACCGTTTCACCTAAGTTTTTGGGTGCTGATGTTACCATCCACAGCCTTACCAAATTTATCAATGGCAGTAGTGATGCCGTGGGTGGAGTGGTATGCGCCAGTTCAGCATTCATCAATGACCTCAAGAATGTAAACAATGGGGCATGCATGCTTTTGGGACCTACCATGGACAGTCTGCGGGCAGCAAGTATTCTGAAAAACCTCAGAACGCTTCATCTGCGTATGAAAAAACACAGTGAAAATGCCCAGTATCTGGCAGAACGGTGGGAAAAAGACGGCCTCAATGTAAAATATCCGGGACTGAAAAGCCACCCTCAGCATGAACTTTTTACCGGGATGATGCATCCGGAGTACGGCTATGGCGGCCTCATCGCACTGGATGTGAAAACCGTGGAGAAAGCCAACGAACTCATGGAGATGATGCAGCATGAAAATCTCGGCTATCTTGCGGTAAGCCTGGGCTTTTATAAAACCCTCTTCTCTGCGTCCGGTACCTCTACTTCTTCAGAAATTCCGGAAGATGAACAGAAGGAGATGGGACTTTCGCCGGGACTGATCCGTTTTTCTATCGGTCTGGATCATGATATTGAAAGAACCTACCATAAAATGCGTGAGTGCATGATAAAAACCGGTGTTCTTTAACTATTTTTAAAATATATCGTAAAAAGCTTCCGTAAGGTGGCTTTTTTGTTGATTTGCTGTATTGGAATCTGGCGGTTTTGATGCTCAAAAATCTGGATATGAGGCTCATGTGATATCATTCATAATAAAGAAAATTCCTGTCTATTTTAATGTATGTATTTGAAAATAAAGAGGTTGTGTTGAAAGCTGTTAATTGTTTTTTTTACCGGATTAAAAAAATATATAATAATGATTTCCATCACTTGCCAGTTCGTTTTTAATCAGTAGATTAGCTGCCCCTTTATCGGGAACTGAGCACCAGTATTTAGGGTGCAGAAAATAATGAGTACGAAAGGACAGCTTGTAGAAATTCCCGAACATTCTCCGCTTTATCGCAGAAAAAAACCACTTTTCCCTTCCAAGGAAGAGGAACTCCGTTGGGAATCGCAGGTGCCTGATTATTCCTTATTCGATGGCTTTCTTGTAGGGGATCATCCCGGAACGGAACATTATAAACTGGGCCAGCGAAAAGGCATCAATGTCGGCGGAAAGAAGGCGCCATTGTACGTCATTGCCATCGACCACACTGAAAACCGAGTTTTTGTAGGAGGAGGCAAAGATCATCCGGCACTTTGGAGGAAAGTATTGGCGTTTAATCCTGAACAACTTGAAGGAATGCATGGATTTAAATTCCCTCAGGAAAAATTAGAAAACGGGATTCCTGTCGCTGTAGAAGCGCATTCTTTGGAAAATCCTGTCCATGCCAAATTTTACGTTTTCGGATCAGAAGTCTTCCTGGAAGCTGAAGATCAGTTTCCGCTCACTTTGCTGGACGAAAACTTAATCCTTCGTGAGGAACAGCAAATCATCGCAATTTTAAAAATCAAAAATATCAACTGATTATGAAACTAAAATTATCTTTTTTAGTAAGTATTTTTTCGTTCTTACTTTATGCGCAAAGCGCACCCAGCTACTATGCAGGGGTAAATTTCAACAAAACCGGCAATGATCTGAAAAGCGAACTGGCCTCTTTAATCACAGCGACGCATACCAAAGTGATTTCTTACAGTGAGCTGCAGACCCTCATGAAAACCAGTGACGCAGATCCTGATAAGCCGGGAAACCTCCTGTTAATCTACGGATCACAGGCATCAGGAACCCACCAGAGAAGCCGGCCTGTAGGCGGAACCTGGAACCGGGAACACGTGTACGCCAAATCTAAAGGAACACCGAATTTAGGAACTTCAGGTCCGGGAGCCGACGGACATCACCTCCGTCCTGCAGACAATACGTTGAACAGTACCAGAGGAAGCCTTCTTTTTGATGACGGTACCGGCGCAACAGCCTATAAAACGAGCCGTGGTGGCTGGTATCCCGGAGAAGAATGGAAAGGCGATGTTGCCAGAATCCTGATGTATATGTATGTAAGATACAACACCAGATGCCTGCCTTTGAATATTACCATGACGCCCAATACGTATTCGCAGGACTTCCCGGATATTCTCCTAAAATGGAATGTTGAAGATCCCGTATCCGCATTTGAAATCCAGAGAAATAACGTGGTTGCTCAAACCCAGAAAAACAGAAACCCCTTCATCGACAATCCTTACCTGGCCACTGTAATCTGGGGCGGACCTGCAGCACAGAACAACTGGCCCGATACCTTCAGTGGCGGAACAGCCGGAGATACTGAAGCACCGAGCATTCCAATGAATCTTGCAGTAACGGCAACGACTTCTTCTACGGTTTCACTCACCTGGTCTGCATCTACAGATAACGTATCGGTGAGCAGCTATGATGTATATATGAACGGCGCGCTTAAAGCCAATGTATTCGGTACTTCAGCTACAGTTTCAGGTCTGAATCCTTCTACAGCCTACACTTTCCATATTGTGGCTAAAGACAATTCAGGAAACGTTTCAGGTAACAGTGCAGCGGTAGAAGCAACGACACAGCCCGCCAGTACCGGAGAAGGAACTTCCTGCGGAACTGAGGATTTCGAAAATATTCCTGCGGTATCTTCATCTTATGCCGACAGAACCTGGTCGAATAAAGGAATTGTATGGACCGCAACCAATGCAAGAACTGATGCTCAGATCTATATTGACGGGACAAGCAGAGCAATCTGTATGCGAAAGGGATCATTGAAATCTTCTCTGATTTCAGGTGGAATAGGCAGTTTGACGGTGAAAACTTTTCTTCCGTTCAGCGATTCCAACGGGAATTATACGTTGAAAATCAATGGAGTGGTAAAAGGCCAGATTCCTTACTCTAAAACTGCAACAACTGTAACCATTGAAAACATTAATGTAAGCGGAGATTTCACCATTGAACTGATTGATGAAACCACCAGCAACCGCGTTTCTTTTGATAACCTTACCTGGACCTGTTATGCACCAATGTCGGCAAACGATACGGCACTGATCAACCAAAAACTAACAGTATATCCTAATCCTGTAAGAAACGGTGAATTCTTTATCAACGGAATTGATAAAAAAGAAACGCTAAAGATTTATTCTGTTACCGGGCAGTTGCTGAAATCATTCGAAAACGTAGGAAACAACGAAAAAGTAAATGTGCAGTCGCTCGCGAAAGGGGTATATTTTATTACCACAAAAAACCAGTCGGCTAAGATTATCGTAGAGTAATTTATAGCAGACGATTATACAATCGGAAAAACCGGAGGATCATTCTTCCGGTTTTTTTTATGACTGAAGTTCTTTCGGTAAGAGATTTTAAACAAAAGTTATACATCACGCTCTTACTTAGTCTACTTTTTTACATCCCGGACGGTTCGCTGTGAAAGGTTTTTACAAAGGCACAGCTTTCAATGAAACCGGCCGCTATACCTCGACCTGGATTTTCGAGCACGGCGTTTGGAAGATGGTCAGCGATCACACCAGCCTGACAAAGTAATTTTAAACATCTTCAGTGGTAATTAATCCGGAATTTTAACGCTCGACCAATTTTCGCCGCTTTTGATCCTCCAGACCTGCATTTCTGAAATACCAAACTGCCTGGCAATCTGTTTGGCGGGTTTTTTCCGGCGCAGCTGCAGTTTGATATGAATGACCTGAGAAGAGGTGAGTTTCATTCCTTTTGCTCGGGGTTTCCGTTTGTACTTGCGCCATTTTTTCTCGGCAATCACTTTGGGATTTTTGCTCTGGTGAAGCGAATGTTCTTCCTGATTCATCCATTTCAGGTTGGTGACGCTGTTGTTCAGTTTGTCGTAATCCAAATGGGCGACAATGGTTTGGTCGGGTTGCGGAGCAGGCAGAAAATAAGCAGCTACGAGCCGGTGAATCATAAAATGATGGTTAATGGTTCGCTTTTTCAGGTTGCGCTCCAGTTTTTTGCTTAGCTGGCTTTTCTTTTTTTCGATAAGTTGCGTAAGCTTTTCGCTTTCGGAAACGTTGTTTTTCTTTATGGTTTCTCTCCGCTTCGCATATAGTTCAGAAATTTCTTTTTTCAGAACATCAAACTGCTGTTCCTCTTTTTCGGCTCTGGGTTTATAAAGTTTTAACCGGATTACCTTAAATCCTTCAGTCAAAGAACCGTTAAGTATACGTCCATCAGAAACTTTATTAAAACTTCTTACGTTACCGCGGTTTGAAACCTCAAATCTTGTCTTATTGGTAAATTCGAAGTCAAATTCTACCGTTTTCCATTCTTCTTTTAAAATTTTAGATCTGATCATGTTACTGTTCAAAAAGGTTGAATATTATAAAGGTCCGCATTTTTACCAGGGCAGTGAAATTGATTCCGGATTAATAAATTCCTGGGTGTACGGATTCTCCAGAAAACTCAGAAATGGCTTTTGGAATTTAATGATATCTTCTTTCTGTATGGCATAAACCTGCCAGTAATTCGCGAGCAGCTGGGCAAACATATCCTGATCCCAAAAACCAAAGAGCGGGCGCTGGGCATGGGCTACCATTGGTAAACCTTCAATGGTAATCTGATTTCCGTGGTTTTCAATCAAGTATTCCGGTTTGTACTGTAAGATATAATCGGAATAATGAAAGCGTGCATACAGTTCCTCGAACTGAACGGGATGCAGGATGTGGCCCTTCATTTTAGTAAGAAGTTCCTGTTCCTTTTCTGCAATCACGCCATTGTCCTGAAGACATGCAATATACCCGAAACCGTTGACCCCGAAGGAGAACAGCAGGTTAATCGCATCGTCGCGGTAACTGATGATATCTGCCGAATATTTGAGCGGAAAGAGGATGATGCTCCATGGTTTTTTTCCGATAAAAGAAACAGGTTCTATAATCGACTGAAGCATGAGATGAAAGTTCCCAAACCGCTCGCGTAACGTCGGCGAGAGATCGAAGTTTCTGCCCTGTTTAAGGATTCTGTTGCTCTCGTACTGCATTTCGTGATACAGCAGACCATAAACCATTCTTCCGGTCCAGAGAAAGAGCAACTGATCATCAAGAGCCGTCATACCTTCATATCCCTTGTCATAAGCTTCCTTAATCTTTACGTCGAGTTCCTCAAATGCTTTTTTTACACGGGGTGCACAGGGCAGCTGAAGGTCGGCATAGACATACGTTTTGGATTTATCCATCATCTCAATCCTGTCGGTATCAAATTTAAAATGCTCCATGAGCCACATAGGGAAAACCGTCATTTTTTCGGTGGTTAGTTCGCCGGTAAGAAAGCAAAACTGCTCGCCGAATATTAAATCTTCAAAAGGATTGAAAAGCTTTAGTGCCATAAAAAGTACGCGTCTTGATTTGTAAACGCAGTGCAAAGATAAAGATTATCGGTGATTTCATTTTCTATCATTCGTTTTCATTCGCGGCTTTTTATATTTTACATTAAAATTGTTCACAGATTTCGGTTTCAGGATAGTTTGGTGTATTTTTGCGGACATTATATTTAAAGCAACTATGGAGTTTATACAAACGGTACTTGATTTCTTTCTAAACCTCGATCAGCACCTTTTCACCATGATCATCGATTATGGAGTATGGATTTATCTGATTCTCTTTCTCATTATTTTTGTGGAAACCGGTTTAGTCGTAATGCCTTTTCTGCCTGGTGATTCATTGCTTTTCGCCGCCGGAACATTCTGTGCAGGGGTAATCGGTGCATCTGGAGAATCCGCCCATCTTAATCTCTGGCTTGTATTGGGGCTGCTTACGGTGGCTGCGATTCTGGGTGATACCCTGAATTATACCCTGGGGAAAAACATCGGTTTAAAAATGCTGAACTGGAAGATCGGCGAAAAACAGCTTGTGAATCCGAAATACATTGCTCAGACTCAGGAATTCTACGAAAAGAACGGTCCCAAAACCATAATTATCGCAAGATTTGTCCCTATTGTAAGGACTTTTGCACCGTTTGTGGCAGGTATTGGAACTATGAATTATAACACGTTTATTAAGTACAATATCATTGGTGCCGTGGTTTGGGTTTTCAGTTTAACCCTTCTGGGATATTTTTTCGGAAATATGCCGATTGTTCAGGAGAACTTCGAAACGGTAATCTTCGGCATCATCGGAATTTCTATTCTGCCCATGGTTTGGGAATTCATCAGTGCTAAATTTTTGAAGAAAAAAGCTTAGCAATCTTTAAAAAAAACACCATATAAAAAAGCCTTCCTGAAAAAAGAAGGCTTTTTCTGTGCCCGGAACAGGACTCGAACCTGCAAGCTTGTGGGCACTCGCACCTGAAACGAGCGTGTCTACCAATTTCACCATCCGGGCAGTGAGGTGCAAATATACAAATTCAGGTTTTATATCCTATAAGTCTGTAGTTATTTTTTTGAATTGAACTGCAGTGTAAAATAGAACGGCCATTCATTATTTTAATACCGGGAATCAATTTAAAATAATAATGATAGATGAGCTTAATTGGAAGCAGAAGCACAAATCCTTAAATTTGTGGCGCATTAAAAATAGTAATATGAATTTAAAAGGAAAAAATGCCATCGTAACCGGTGGAGGCAGAGGTCTTGGTAAAGCGGTCGCGGTCACTTTGGCAAAAGAAGGAGTACATATTGGCCTGACGGGGAGAAATGAAGAACAGCTTAGAAATACCGCTGAAGAATTAAAAGCCCTCGGCGTGAAGGCTTCTTATTCCGTTTTCAGTATTGATGATGAAACAGCAGTACAGGCGGGAATCGCGACTTTAGCTAATGAACTTGGCGGAATCGATATCCTGATCAACAATGCTGGAGTTGGTGATTTCGGATCGATTGCTGAAATGCCCTCCGAAACTTGGGAACACGTCATCAAAACCAATCTTTTCGGGGTTTATTATGCAGCAAAAGCGGTATATCCGTTCCTGAAGGAGCGGGGAATGGGCGATATTGTAAACGTTGCATCCACCGCAGGTCTGAAAGGCGGACCCAATATGTCGGCGTATGCTGCATCGAAAGCGGCTGTAGTTTCCCTTTCTCAGTCGATGATGGCAGAGTGGAGAAAAGAAAACATCCGTGTGATTACCTTAACCCCAAGCACGATTGCCTCGGATATGTCCATACAGGGTGGGCTGACGGACGGAAATCCGGATAAAGTGCTGCAACCTGAAGATTTCGCAGAATGGGTTCGCGATATTCTGAAAATGAACAGAAGAGCCATGATTGCCAGTGCATCGATCTTCTCTACCAATCCTTAATGGGACAATGATTTTAACCCAATTATTAAACCGTGCTGGAGCAAAACGCCAGCGCGGTTTTTTTTGGTTGTTAATTTTTTTTTATGGATCACATTCGTCAGGTCATGATAAAAACTTCCGTAGTCGATATACTTTTTCGTCTGTACATCAGTCATCTACCGTGTTTTTCAAATTGTATTAAAGTTGGTAAAATAAGCGCAGTTTTAATCTTAAAGAGAATGTTAAACAATGTTAAACCGCCTGTAGGTGGCATTGATATTGAACTTAATCAAAAACCTTAAACAAAATATTAACTTAAATTTATTATTATGGCAAATTCACAGTACAAACCAGAATTCAGGAATGATTATGTTTCAAGAGTTTTTAGAACAAGAGAAGAAGCCGACAGGGCTTACGAAGATCTTCATGGAAGAGGATACACTAAAGATGATGTAAACGTAATGATGTCTGACAGTACCCGCGACCGTTATTTCACCAACTCCGACACGCATACAGATTTGGATGATAAAGTGGCCGAAAACGCCGGAAAAGGTTCGTTAATCGGAGGCGGAATCGGAGCCGTTGTAGGTGCTGTAGCCGCAATTGGATCTAATGTACTGCTTCCCGGATTGGGACTGGTAATTGCAGGGCCTCTGGCAGCAGGATTGGCTGGTGCAGGAGCAGGTGCAGCAACCGGAGGTTTAGTAGGCGCTTTAACCGGAACAGGAGTTCCTGAAGATGAAGCGAAAATATACGAAAACGAAATTAAAGATGGCGGAATCTACATGGGTTATAAACCAAAAAATGAAGAAGACGCACGTTACACTTACGAAAGATGGTATAACGACGATACCGAATCGAGATTGTAATATACAGCAGATTATAGATAAAGAAGCACATTGCCAGGCAGTGTGCTTCTTTTTTATTTTAAAAACGGAAGATTAATGTCCTGAGTTTCCGTCGATGCCATGTGCATGTCCGTGTGCCAGTTCTTCTTCGGTTGCCGGGCGGGTTGCCACCACTTCGATATCAAAGTGAAGGGTTTTCCCGGCCATTGGATGATTAAGGTCTACTGTTACCGCTTCAGGAGAAACTTCCAGAACCACAGCATTGAGGTGGTTTCCTTCAGGATCCTGTAATGGGAGGATCGCACCCACTGGCGGCATTCCAGACTGTTCGAACATTTCTACAGGCAACTGCACCGTAGCGTCTTCCTGTTTTTCACCGTAACCTTCTTCTGCAGTGATGGTAAAAGATTTCTGTTCTCCGGCAGCCATTCCGTGAAGTTCTTCTTCAAATTTCGGAAGCATCATGCCCACTCCGTAAAGGAAAGTGAAAGGGTTATCGGCATCTGTTTTTTCAATGAAAGATTTTTCCCCGTTTTCTTCCAGGGCATTTAGCGTGTAATGAACAGCCACTACTTGGTTTTTTTCTATAGTCATTATAATTGAATTGTGAGGAAATCTTCCTCTAATTAAAGTCTTTTGAAGGCTGGTAGCAAAGGTAAGGTTTTGTAAGAGAATGCATTGGCTAATGGCTGATTATTTAATGAATTATTCCGCTGCAAGTTCCGCTTCGCCCTGGTCAGAAATCCGGATAACTCCCTCTGTCAAATGATCCGGGTGGTTTGTAAAACCTTTGAGTTTTGAAGATTTTCCTTTAAGGATAATATCATGAATCTGCTTTTCACTCAGTTTTTTTCCGAACAGCACAAATGGCAGCTTGAACCCGCAGTCTCTGTAACTGGAGCAGCCTACCGCCGTTTTTCCTTTCATAAGTTTGTTTGCTTTACATTTCGGGCAGGTTTCATCTTCCCAGGAAATTACGGTTGTTTTTCTGGGTGCTTTTTCTTTCTTTTCTTTAGGTTGAACTTC
>NZ_DAMBHK010000011.1:32751-41853 GCF_032060305.1 Kaistella sp.
AAATTACGGTTGTTTTTCTGGGTGCTTTTTCTTTCTTTTCTTTAGGTTGAACTTCGTCATTGAAAGAAATTATCTTAGGTTTTTCACTGATTACTTTTCTGGTAAGTTCCGTAACCATGGTGATTAATTCGTCTTTAAACTGATTGGCTTCATATTCGCCGCGTTCAATTTTTCTAAGCTTAAATTCCCATTCTCCCGTAAGTTCGGGACTTTTCAGGAGTTCATCTTCAATCGTGTCGATCAGTTCTACACCCGTGGTCGTGGCGAGGATATTTTTCTTTTTCCTTTCAATGTATTTGCGTTTGAAGAGCGTTTCGATAATATTGGCACGGGTAGAAGGTCGCCCGATACCGTTGTTTTTCATCATTTCCCGCAGCTCTTCATCATCAACCTGTTTTCCGGCAGTTTCCATCGCACGCAGCAGCGTTGCTTCGGTGTAAGGCTTGGGCGGACTGGTTTTTCCCTGATGAATTAGGGGTTTATGAGGTCCTTTTTCGCCAACTTTAAATTCCGGAATCGTCTGTTCTTCGTCTTTGTCTTTTTTCTCGGTTTCGTCTTTTTTCTCGAAAGCATATACTTCGCGCCAGCCGGGTTCCAGAATCTGTTTTCCTGACGCTTTGAATGGAATGGTACCGACCTGACCTTCCACCAAAGTATTTGAAATCTTACATTCCGGATAAAACACAGCGATGAAACGCTTGGCAACCAGATCATAAATGAGTTTTTCCTCTTTCGATAAACTTGAAGAAGGCGGAATTTCAGTCGGGATAATGGCGTGGTGGTCCGTTACCTTTGAATCATCGAAAACCGCTTTCGATTTTGGAATCGGTTTTGTGAGCAGTGGTGCGGTAAACTGGGCATAAAAATTCATCGAACGCAGGATTCCCTCAATTTTCGGATGAAGATTTTCAGACAGGTATGTCGTATCAACTCGCGGATACGTGGTATGTTTTTTCTCGTAAAGACTTTGGATGTATTTCAGCGTATTTTCTGCTGAATAGCCGAATTTTCGGTTGGCTTCAACCTGCAGTGCCGTTAAATCAAAAAGTCTGGGATTTTTTTCTTTACCTTCTTTAATTTCAAAAGCGATGATTTCGAATTCATGCTGTTTAAGATATTCCAGGCCTTTTTCTGCTTTTTCTTTCGTCTTCAGCCGGTCAATTGCCGCTGCGAAAAGTACATCGCGGTATTTGGTTTTCAGTTCCCAGTATTCTTCGGTTGTAAAAGCGTTGATTTCTTTTTGCCGCTGCACAATCATCGCAAGGGTAGGAGTCTGCACGCGCCCAATAGAAAGAACGCCTTTGTTGCCACCAAATTTGCGGGTGAAAAGCCTCGTTGCATTGATGCCCAGCAACCAGTCGCCAATCGCGCGGGCATTTCCGGCGAGGTAAAGATTCTGATAGTCCTCGGCAGGTTTCAGGTTGGCAAAACCTTCTTTTATCGCGTCTTCGGTAAGTGAGGAAATCCAGAGCCTTTTCATGGGTTTGCGGCATTTGGCTTTCTGTAGAACCCAACGCTGTATGAGTTCTCCTTCCTGACCGGCATCCCCGCAATTAATGACTTCTTCGCAATCTTCAACTAATTTTTCAATGATTTTAAACTGCTTTTCAACGCCGGGATTCGGAATGAGTTTAACACCGAAATTCTGTGGAATCACAGGCAGAAAGATAAGGTCCCACGATTTGAAATGCGGGCTGTAATCCTGAGGTTCTTTGAGGGTGCAGAGGTGTCCGAAAGTCCAGGTTACCCAAAACCCATTACCTTCAAAATATCCCTGTTTAGGCATGTCGGCGCCCAATACTTTGGCAATATCTCTGGCAACACTTGGCTTTTCGGCAATACATAGTTTCATAACGCAGCTTCATTTTGAGGACGGGTGCAAATTTGCGTTTTTTTTCTGAATAAAGGATTTTAAAAATATCAACTGTACGAACGCACTGTTCTAAAATTCAATAAAAACCTCAGCCTTTCATTTGTGAAGATCTGTATTTTTTCGCGATAAGTTGGAAATATTGACTAACTTTATCTTAAGTTTAATAACCTCGCAATGTCTTGAATTTATGCAGACCAGTTACATCAGTAAAAATAAAATTTGTAAAGGAGAAGAGATTAAAGGTCAGGACATCCGAACTGGTGTTTATAGCCTGATAGAAAAAGATTATCCGGGATTTTCTAAGGATGATTTTGTTTCCCTGAACGAACTCAACAGATACAGGAGGCTTTACCTTACCTCGCTGATCGCTGAGGAAAAAGGCGAACTGGCCATCATCGACCTTGATGTGATGGATGCGATTAAAAACAATTCCATTCTTTCAGAAAACATCAAAGATGAAATGGATGGCGAATTAACTTTTGGTGAGAAGTTTGCCGATCGAGTTGCCTTATTTGGCGGAAGCTGGCATTTTATTATTTCTTTCTTCGTATTTATTATTTTGTGGATGGTGACTAATCTTTGGATTTTAACTGTCAAACCTTTTGATCCGTTTCCGTTTATCCTGCTCAATCTTATTCTTTCCTGTATCGCTGCCATACAGGCGCCCATTATTATGATGAGCCAGAACCGTCAGGAACAGAAAGACCGAATCCGCGGAGAACACGACTATAAAATCAATCTGAAGGCAGAACTCGAAATCAAGTTGCTGAGCGAAAAAATCGATCATCTTCTCGTGAACCAAAACAAAAAGCTCCTTGAAATTCAGGAAGTACAAACCGATTATCTGGAAGATTTAATGAAAGTCATACAAAACAAGAAAATTTAATACTCAGAAATGAAAGATAAAAAAAGCAGATTTCTTTAATTGAAACCTACTTTTTATCATGATTTTTACGAAGTTATACCGCAAGATATCCTCCATCAACCGGATAAAAACTTCCGTTATCGAAAGAAGCCTGATCTGAAGCTAAAAACATACACATCGCTGCAACTTCTTCGCGATGACCGAGCCTGCCGAAGGCATGTTTGGATTCTAGAAATTTAATCGCCCCTTTCCCAACGTTTCTTCGTTCACCATTCCGGTGTAGATAAAACCGGGACCAATGGCGTTCACGCGGATTTTCTCGGTTTCGTATTCCCACGCCGCACTTTTTGTAACTCCTGCCACGCCGTGTTTGGAAGCTAAAGGCTGGAAAATGAAAAATATGTTTGAAAACAATTAGGTAAATTTGCAGCTCGCAAAGAAGTCAATGTGTAATCTTAAGTGATAAAGAAGTAAGAATGAGCATTGGTCTTCAGCAAACATAAAATAGAAAGATTAAAATTTATGATAGAATTTATGCAGCAGCCGTGGCCTTGGTATGTCGCCGGACCACTCATCGGACTTACTGTTCCGGCACTTTTGATCCTCGGCAACAAAAATTTCGGGATTTCATCATCTTTAAGACATATCTGCGCCTCCTGTATGCCGGCCAACATTCCTTTCTTCAAATACAACTGGAGAAAAGAGGTGTGGAATTTATTTTTTGTGTTCGGAATCTTCGTGGGAGGAATAATTACAGCAATGTTTTTTACAAATCCGAATCCGGTTGAAGTGCATCCAAATCTGGCTGCAGAATTAAGAGGTTACGGAATTACAGATTTCAGAAATCTTGTACCGGCGGAACTTATGAATTGGGAATCGCTATTTACGCTTCGCGGTCTTGTGATGATGGTGGGCGGTGGATTTCTTGTAGGTTTTGGCACACGCTATGCTGGCGGCTGCACGAGCGGACATTCCATCATGGGAATAGCTAACCTGCAACTCCCGAGTTTAGTTGCCACCATCAGTTTTATGCTCGGCGGTTTCCTGATGGCCAATGTATTACTTCCAATTATTCTTTCGCTTTAAAATTAAACACATGCAAAACGATATCAATAAAAATGACGATTTGGAAAGGAGGTCTCTGGACAGTATGTGTGTTAACGAAAGCATGCTGGAACACCGCTGGTATCATAATTTAAAGTATCTGCTTCTGGGAATTTTCTTCGGAATTGTCTTTACAAAGGCCGAAGTCATCAGTTGGTTCCGCATTCAGGAAATGTTCAGGCTGCAGTCTTTTCATATGTACGGAATCATTGGAAGTGCGATTTTGGTCGCGATGATTTCAATCAGGGTGATTAAAAAATTCAACATTAAAACAATTTACGGAGAAGAAATCGTTTTTCATAAAAAGGAATTCAATAAAGGGCAGATTTATGGCGGGCTGATCTTTGGTTTTGGATGGGCGGTTACTGGCGCATGCCCTGGTCCACTGTTTGCACAAATCGGTAACGGTGCTACCGTAATTGTTGTAACACTCCTCAGCGCTATTGTCGGAACCTGGGTTTACGGATATTTCAGAGAAAAATTACCCCATTAATTAAGAGGTAATGTGATTCTAAGAATATTTATTTTTCCAGATTGTCATACAGATGATTTTCGGATAAATAAACGATGAGGCTGGCATCAACCTGATCTTTGTTCATCATGTAAAATTTTTGCGGATCGGAAAAATCTGCTCCTGTGCCGTTGTGTCCAAGGATAATGTTGCGCTGGAATTCGATTCCATTAATTTCAAATGTTACTTCACGTTTCATTACGCCGTTTTCTTCTTGAGACGGACCTAATTTCACGATGGTAATTTCGTTTTCCTGAAGTTCAATTTTCATAATATGTTTTCTTAATGTTGTTGATTATTGGATTTACAGTTTTTCGTTTTCAAGGATTTTCATCACAATGGCTTCCTCTTTTGTGAGTCCTGCTTTTCCGTCATCGATTTCAATCTCATCGAGTTCGTCCAGGTACTTTTTAATCGATTTGTTTTCGTAAAGGTTGATGACGAGAGGATGTACATAATATTTCCGGCACACGGTCGCCGTATTTCCAAGATTGGCAGCGACCATTTCAAGCGCTTCCTTTACTTTTGATTTGTAGGCAGTGTCGCTTTCTGCTTCGCCGATTTCTTTGAAGGCGATCAGCGCATTTACAGTTCCTGACCAGGTCCGGAAATCTTTTGCGGTAAAATCGTCGCCGCTTATTTCTTTTAGATAATCATTCACCATTCCGGAATCTACGGGATGTCTTTTGCCATCTTCGTCGTAATACTGAAAAAGTTCTTTCCCCGGAATGTCTTTACAGTTCTGTACGGCTTTTGCGAGTTTTCCATTTTTCAGGTCGATGTCGTGATAAATGCCTTTTTTTCCTTTGAATGAAAAATTTATTTTTTGACCTTTTATATTGACGTGTTTATCCTTTAATGTGGTAAGACCAAAGGAACCATAAAGTTTTTCATAGACATTATTTCCGATTCTAATATTGGTTCTTTCCATTAAACTCACTACAACGGCCAGTACTTTTCGTTTTTCTAAAGTCTTCAGTGAAAGATCTTTTTCGAGGTTAAGACGTATTTGAGGAAGTGTATAGCCAAACTGCAGCATTCTGTAAAATTTCGTATGATTTCGCAGTGCGTTCCAAATTGGATGATAACGGTATTGTTTGCGCTTTTTAGCATCGATGCCGGTTGCCTGAAGATGACCGTTCTGCAGACCACAAATCCAGACATTCTCCCAGGCAGGCGGAATGGCCAATTTATTGATGCGTTGGATTTCTTCCTGGTCCTTTATTCTCTCGTCACCGTAATAATACACATATTTTTTGCCGCGTTTTCTGCGGGTAATTCCGTCTGATTCACGGTCATTCGTATACACCAGACTTACTGCCTTGGCAGATTTTACCGGGTCCTTCATGATTTTTACAATCTTTGAGGGACTCAGTGAGATTACAACATCGCTCTCGGAAGTTTTCATTTGATCATTCAGTTTTTTAACCGTTAACTATTTCCCCACCATTTGGGTGCAATACCTGTCCTGTCATGAAAGAGGAATCTTCACTGGCAAGGAAGAGGAAACAAGTCGCTACTTCATTCGGTTCGCCGGCACGCTTCATTGGCGTATCGCTGCCAAATTCGGAAACTGCTTTTTTAGAGAGGGTAGAGGCAATTAGTGGTGTCCAGATGGGTCCTGGTGCCACCGCATTTACACGGATTCCTTTTTGTGCAAGATTTGCGGCAAGACTTCTCGTAAAAGACAGGATTGCGCCTTTGGTTGCAGCATAATCCATCAGGTGATCACTTCCGCGGTAAGCCGTAACAGATGTAGTGTTGATGATGCAGCTGCCTTTCTTCAAATATTTCATGGCATATTTCGTAAGCCAGAAAACTGAAAAGAAATTGGAATGAAAGGTTTTCATCAGCTGCTCTGTGCTGATGTCTTCAATTTTCTCGGATTCCCAGTGAATGCCGGCATTATTGACGAGGATATGAAATTTACCAAAAGTTTTAACCGTTTCGGTGATTACTTTTTTGCAGTTGTTTTCTCTGCCAAGATCGCCTTTGATGAGGATGCATTTTCTACCTAACGTCTCAATCTCCTTTTTGGTTTCCTTTGCATCGGAAGTTTCACTCAGGTAAGAAATCACAATATCAGCGCCTTCCGCAGCAAAAAGCAGGGCAGTCGCTTTTCCAATGCCACTGTCGCCACCGGTGATGATGGCGGTTTTGCCTTTTAGCTTTCCATTCTGCTGAATGGGTTCACTTTCAGGAGGGGGCGAGAGTTTAGCCTCGAGTCCCGGCTTATTCTGTTTCTGCAAAGGCCGGATTTTGGTTTTTGATTTCTTCTGCATGATCTGTGGAATTAAGAACGTTATTTTCTACCCCGTCCTAAAAGCCAGAAGATAAGTCCGATCACGACTGCAACAAGAAAAATTCCCCACCACATCCCGGCTTCGAAAATTGTTCCTATCGCATCACATCCCGTAAGGGTAAACATTGCCAGTAAAGCTAAACTGAGTAACATAAATTTTTTCATAACAGTGATTTTTAATGGTTTATATTTAATGTTTATGGAATCGATTGTTCTAAACCCTGTGATAATCCGGACGCCAATCTGTGATTGATTCTTTAATCTCATCACCTGAAACGTCTTTATTTAGGGCTTCTGCAAGTAAAGTTTTAAATTCTTCATCATAAGCAAAACGGAGGGCTGCAATTTGACTGAAATTAAGCTGTTCGATCACCTTATCAGACCTTTCGCCGAAGATTTCAAAGTACCGCTGTTGAAATTCGAGACGGATGATTCGGTTCTGATTTCCGAGTGCGTAATGCTGCCTCAACATCACGGTGAGATAAAGAATCAGGAAAATGATTACTGAAAACAGCAGCCAAACCAGGGTGTTTCCGTTATCGGTAAAATATTTCCAGATGCCGAGTACCTGAAGTCCCGCGAGAATCGGCAGAAAAATAAAATGATGCGGTGCGTAATATTTTTTGTGATTGCTGTAGTTTTGAGTTTTCATAAAATTCTTCTATCAAAAATTTAACCAAAGCCGCCGGAAGCGTATCGATAAAGGAATTTCAGCGTTAAACACTAAGTATTATTCCTTTTCCAAAAGTTCCAAAGCTTTCAGCATATCAAAGCCTTTCCCGAGCACCGGTTTAAAAATATCACCTTTCTTTTCAATTCTTTGCAGTGCGTTTTCGATGTTGAAATCGGTAGGTTTTAGCCCGGTTTTAAGTTCGTCCCATTCGATTGGCATTGAAACTGGCGCTCCGTTTTTAGGTCTCAGGCTGTACACGCTTGCAAGGGTTTGGCCGCGTCGGTTTTGGAGGTAATCGAGGTAAATTTTTCCTTTATCGCGTTTCTGAAGGTTGCGTTCCAGAGTGGTGATGTCGGGAATTTCTTTCTGTACCAGCTGCATCATCACGTGTGCAAAATCCTTCACCTGCTCGAAAGAATACTTTGCTCCCGCAGGAATGTAAATATGGATTCCGGAACTTCCCGAAGTTTTGCAGTAACCTTTCACTTTTGCCTTATCCATAATTTTTTTTACAGTCTGCGCAGTGAGAATTACGTCTTCAAAAGTATTGTTGTCGGAAGGATCCAGATCCAGTACCAGGTAATCGGGTTTGTCGGTAGTATCTTTCCGGCTGGTCCAAACATTGAGTTCAATGCATCCCAAATTGTTCAGATAAGCCATCGTGGCTTTATCATTACAGAGAATGTAGTTGATGTATTTGTCGGTTGATTCTGAAAAAACTTTTTGGGTTTCAATCCAGTCCGGGATTTCGTCGGAGGCATCTTTTTGGTAAAAACTCATGCCTTCAATACCATTCGGGAAACGGTTCATCGATTGCGGACGGTCTCTCAGATGTGGAAGAATATATTTTGAAATGCTCTGGTAATAAGCAATTACATCGCCTTTTGTCACTCCGTCCTTTGGAAAATAAATTTTATTCTGGTTGGTAAGTTTCACTTCCTGCTTCCCGAATTTCTGCAGTTGATCAGTATCTCTTTTCATTGTTGTTTTTTTTAAAGGTTTCGGTTCCGGATTATTGGTTTTTTCATCATTTTTAAAGTTCAGATCTTTTGGATTTAAGTCTTCCCTTAAACGCAGAAAAACCGGATGACGGAAGATGTGATCACTGGTGATTTCCGTAAATTTAATTTCAGCAATGAGTTCAGGTTTCAGCCAGGTAGCCTTATCATTGGTTTTTGGAATTTTCCTGAAAGGAGATTCCGTTACAATCAGAGGTTTCATTTTATCGTAAAGTTCTACCAGCATTTTGTCGCTGAAACCCGTTCCGGTATGGCCGCAGAAAATAAGTTCATTCCCATTATACCGTCCCAAAACAAGCGACCCGAATTTCTTTCGGCTGCCTTTGGGCGCGGTAAATCCACAAATCAGGACTTCTTCGGTTTGTTGACTTTTAATCTTCAGCCAGTCGCCGTTTCGTGTGCCGCGGCTGTAAGTGCTGTCGGTTTTTTTGGCAATCATTCCTTCCAGCCCAAGTTTTTCTATCTGCATGAAAAATGCTTCTCCTTTTTCAAGAATATGATCGTGATATTTGATATGTTCAGTTTCTACCAAAGCCTCTTTCAGAAGTTCTTTCCGCTGAAGAAGACTGAGGTTTTCCGTCGAGTGGCCATTCAGCCAGAGAAGATCGAAAACCTGGTAAATTATATTAAGATTGGGATTTTCGCCAATGCGCTGCAGCCACTGGAAATTTGGTTTTCCTTCGTTGTCATAAGCAACAAGTTCTCCGTCCAGAATCATTTCGTGCTCCTGAAATTTCAGTGAATTGCTGATTTTT